>JBHPHB010000174.1:0-5898 GCA_042569985.1 Spirochaetota bacterium
CAGTTTATGCGGCTGATGAAAACAAAGAGGACGCCTTTTTGTATATGTCTGATCCTTTTATAAGGAGGTTAATCAGTCCAGAAGTGAGGATAAAGGAAGCAAGGAGAATGCGTGAAGCACTTCTCATGTCATCAATGGACTTGAGGTTGATTTATTATCTTCAGATTTACGGTAAAGGGGCGCGAAATTTTAAGGATTTATCCAGGGAATTTTCGGCTGAGGAATTGGAAAGGTTTCAGGGCCTTGTAATTAGAAGGGATGCCATAGGTTCTTACAGCAAAAGGTACGGGAGGTCCGGGTACATGGTCCCCAATATTGAAAATATGATAACGATGATTTCTCCCGAAGAAGAGAAGAGCTATAAAAGATTCATAAGGGAATATAACAGTTTCTGGAGGGATTATTTTGATCCCATTGGAATAAGAATCAAGTTCGGTGAAAAAATGAAGATTGAAACATGCATTCTACCCCTTATTAATAACTCCATCTATAATAACCTTACGCGTTTTGTGGGCGGAGAATCGATTAAAATAAATACGGGGGATGATGTTATGCCCGGTGAAATATTCAGTATGTATATCAAGCTGAATAAAAAATGGTTTAAGAGGGCTACAGGGGAGGCGATTAAAAGGGGTAAAAAGAATGAGGTATTAAAATATGCAAAAGTTGCAGATATGATTGGCAGCCATATCCAGGTCCATGTACTCGATTCTGAACCCCTGGTCGATTTTGATTCATCAGATATCATGAGAAACATTCTTGGAAGAAAGCCAAAGCTTAATAATGTACTCTTTGCGTTATTGTCATGGTCTATTTTTCATCCCATTAGGGTAACACTGCCTTTAAATGATTCTGAGGGATTTAAAAAACTTTTTAATAAATATGAAAAGGATTTTTTCCAAAAAGGCCGATTGAAAATATCCAGGTATTTTGATATTAGCAAGTACAGTTTTAATTACAAAGATAAAAAAATCAATGTTTTGAAATTGAATCTATTTAATGTTTTAAAGTTCAGGTTTTTTTATACTGTATATAAAAATAAACTCATCATAACAACGACTAAGGGTTATATGATTAAGACATTAAATTGGCCTTCCCCTAAAACGGATAGGGAAAAAGTCCCCAGCATTTTTCCATATAAGATATCTCTTGATAAAGACGGCGGTAAGTCAAAGACTGAACAGTCAAATATAATGGCAGTTTACAGGCCGGGCCAACTGAACTTTGAAAGGGATATGTTTATCTTTAATATGATTGAAAACTCCAGGGAGGCAAGCCTTAAGAACATTGGTACCTATAAATTGTTCAGTGATATTTTTGGGAAAAATAAAATTAATAGTTCAATAAACTCTTTCGGCTTTAAGATAAAATGCCCTGCCGGGGGGAAATACAGGACCAATAAAAAGACCGGTGAGGTCTATAATACGGTTTTTGGACATAATAGAAGTGCCCACCTGGATATTGAAAAAATAGGGAAAAAAGTACCTGTTTACAGGTTTTTCTCAACGAAGGGCATTATGCTTAACCTTGAGTTTACAAGGGAAGGAATAAAAAGCATTATTGAGATTGAGTAGCCATAATTTAACTGTCCCCGGATTCTTCTCCGGTAATAGCTTTTAGGATCTGGCTGGCAACGGGGGGGCATCCCGATACGAAGATGCACTTATCTTTGTGGTTAGATGTGCAGTTTCCAATGCATATTGTTTCTTCCGGCACGGATTCATGTCCCTTGCCTATTGCAAGAACTACGTTTTTCTTATCCGGAAAGTAATCAAATATCTTTTCGCCATATCTCTTCAGGAACATGAGTACAGTGGACTGGCATGCGCTGCATGATTGCTCATCAAGTATTGTCACCCCGGGGAAGTGTATTGAAAGGTTTTCCGGCGGTGTCTCAAAGGGTGATATAAGGTTTTCCCATGAATCCGGCTTAACCTGTATTTGGGAGACGTCAATTATGCCGTATCCCCTTTCAGCTGCTATACGCAGGTGCGGTATCTTTTCCGCATTGAGCCCCATGAGACGGCATGCAACTGCATCTGCTTCAAATGGGTCAATTCCGGTTAAAACCATATCGAGCTTTTTGGGGTTACCTGCACTGGGACCCAAACCCTCCATTCCAACAGTTCCGTCAATAATTGTGAGATGGGGGACAAGAACGGAAGACATATCTGCAATGGCAATATTAAGGGAGAGGTCATCATTGTTTTCAACTTTCGGAAGCATGTGGAGGTCCGTTTTTGTTTTCCTCCAAAGGCAACCCTTCATGTTTTTAACTGACAGTGTAACTCCTGTATGCATGTGAGTCTTCATGACGGGAATTGAAACTATAATGTCGTATTCAAGCACTTCCGAACAGACTTTAATTGTTTGAATGGCAATTCCTTCTTCAATGTTCATAGTTACGGACGGTCTCTTGTCCATATCTATTAAGGGGCAATTTCTTTCATTTGCGATAGCAGCAATTCCCGAAACTTCAAATGCCTCCATTGTTTTAACGCCGAAGATTGGGCTTTCGCCTATGGCGACTTCCGCGCCGGCCTCCCTGAAAGCATCAATTGCCGCAGCCACTACATGGGGATTTGTATTGGTTCCGGAGCCTTCCGGTGAAACACGCCCTGCATTTGGTTTTAGGAGCACACGCTTGCCTGCCGCTTTTTTAATATTGATTTTTGATAAAGCGGTTTTGGTGTTTTCGTACGGCCCCTTTCCTGATGAAACATATACAAAGGAGGAGGTCATATCTTCTTTGAATGGATTTTCTTTTAATGAATTCATTTCCATTTAATAGGGCCTTTTAGTTATTTGAATTTTCGGCTTTATCCGGTCCGCCTGTGATTGGCCTGGCTATTTCATATGAGCCAAGAAGGCGGACAGTATTTTCCTTCATTATATCTGACAGGGCTTCTTTGATATGATTTTCTTCGGAATATCCTTCAACATCAATGAAAAAATGATATCTGCCCAGTATTTCCTTGGTGGGCCTTGACATAATTGAAACAAGGTTTATCTCCCTTGTGGAAAATGCGGCCAGTATGTCACTGAGCATTCCGGGCCTGTCAATGCTTTCCATAATGAGCACCGTTGTTTTATATCCTTTCCGGGGGTCATGTTCTGCCTGTTGTGGGCCAATTGCAATAAATCGTGTCATGTTGTTGGAGTTGTCTGCAATGTTTTTTGTTACAATGGGAAAGTCATTTTCTTCTACGGCAAATGCGGGAATGATGGCGCCTTCGTTTTTCATTCCTTTGCGCACTTCCTTAAATGACGTTCCATTGCTTTGTGTTGTAATTACTGTTATGTCATCCAGGTTGTCAAGAAAGGTCGCACACTGCCCCTGTGTGACAAATTGGGCATAAACCTTTTCAATCTTATCTAATGATTTGCTGTTTGCGACAAAAGAGAACTGAATTGGCAGAAGAAGTTCATGTGTGATATAAAGATTGCTTTTTGCCAGGAGGTCAAGAACAATGCTTACGTATCCTTCTGCCATATTTTCTATGGGCAATACAACAAAATCACAAGTTTCTCCCACTGCTTTAAATGCTTTGCCGATTGTGGGAAAGAGTTCAATTACAAAGTCACTGTTGATTTCCATTCCGAACTTATGGGCAGCCATTTCGGAAAAAGTATTAACGGGCCCAAGTGATGCGATTTTTATCATCCCCAAATCTCCTGAAAAATGTGCGAAAATTTGTACTTCCCCTTTCTGAAAAATTCAGAGAAGGGTAAATTTACTTGAATTACTATTGAGTAATACTTAAAGAAGTCAATAATATTTCAATAATTGGACCGGATTATTTGATTATTTGACTTTGAGAGTAATTACAGCATAACAGCTAATGTAATTTAAAAAAGGCACTCATATTATTTAGTAATAATAAAATTTATTTCTTGCTTTTAAAAAATATTATATTATATTAATAATTACTTGACAATGCTTAACGACTGTACATTTTTTTGTTTTTATTCAATTAATCATATTCATTTAATATTCGATTAATTTTAATTCAAATAAAAATTTAGATAAGTAAAATTTGATACAAGATTGCACTGATTAAATTATTGGGGCGGGATGCTGAGATTTGTTTTAAATAGATTTAGATACCCCTTTCTTTTGGGATTTTTTTTGCTCCTTGTATTCAGTAATTGCAGAGGAATCAATGATATATCAGTTATTTCTGATTCTAACTGTAATGCCGCTGATTGCCACAGCAGTACTATACTTGGACAATTCCCGCCTTCAAGCGGCAGGCATATTGCGCATCTTGCAAAGGGAACTGATTGTGGTAATTGCCATTTTGATTATATGAATAATCCAATCCATAAAAATGGTATAGTTGATATCCAGAATGGAGAGGAAATTATAAGTTACAACAGTGATAATAAAGGTTCTCTCTGGAATAATACATCAAAAAGCTGCAGTAATCTTTCCTGTCATGGGGGCAGTACGCTATCTGTTGAGTGGTATGGAGAGGACCTGGGATGTGCTTCCTGCCATGTTCCGGGAAGTGCTATCGATCCTATCACAACAAATGCCGGCGGTTCCAATGGCAAGCATGTGGGCCACGTGCAAAATGCAGGGATGGATTGTGAAGCCTGCCATTCAGGATACAAATCACAGGATACACATGCAAATGGAATTTACGGCAAGGCGGAAACGAACAGTATCATTAATTTTGATAGTGCCAATCAATCATCAGCATGGAATAATATAACAACAACATGCTCAAATGTTAGCTGCCATGTTGATGGAAACTGGTATGACAGCAACAGCAGCAGCTGTTCTTTCTGTCATGATGTGAGCAGTGGCAACCATAATATTCATTTATCCAGGGGTTCTGTCTGTGAGAATTGCCATTATGATTACCAGAATAATGTTAACCATAGAAATGGGTCAACAGACACAGGCAGCGACGAGACCGTAGTATTCAATATCCTTAACCAGGAAGCTGCCTGGAACAGTTCATCTCTCACCTGCAGCGACCTTTCCTGCCACGGCGGGAATACACCTTCCATTGAATGGTATGGAACTGCATCGGGATGTGCTTCCTGCCATGTGTCAGGAAATTCCATTGATCCGGTAACTTCAAACGGAAGCGGTTCAGACGGAAAGCATGTTGGCCATGTGCAGAATTATGGGATGGACTGCGAAACCTGCCATTCAGGATACAAATTACAGGATACGCATTTCAATGGAGTATATGGCAAAGAAGTGACCAGCAGCATTATATTTTTTAATGCTGCAAATCAATCTACTTCATGGAATAATATTACAACGACATGCTCGAATGTAAACTGTCACGGTGACGGTGACTGGTATGACAGCAATAGTGCTGATTGCACCTTCTGTCATAGTGTCAGCAGCGGCGGCCATAATGTTCATTTGGCAAAGGACCCTGCCTGTGAAAATTGCCATGATGACTATGAGAATAATGCTAACCATAAAAACGGATCAACTGACACCGGAAGCGATGAGACGGTAATATTTAGCAGTTCGAATCCGGGTGCAACATGGAACAGTTCGGCCCTCACCTGCAGTAACCTTTCCTGCCATGGAGGTATTACGCCGCCAATTGAATGGTACGGATCAGCGTCGGGATGTACAAACTGCCATGTATCGGGGAATTCCATTGATCCTGTAAGTACAAATACAAGCGGTTCGGGCGGAAAGCATGTTGGCCATGTACAGAATGATGGATTGGATTGCGAGACCTGCCACTCAGGATACAAATCGCAGGGTACACATGCAAATGGAGTTTATGGAAAAACAGAACCCGGCAGCATAATAAATTTTAACGCTGCAAATCAATCAACAATATGGGATAATAATAATTACACTTGTTCCAGTGGCAGGGAGTAAGACAGTTAACGGGGTACTGATGATAGCTAGAATAG
>JBHPHB010000175.1:0-5842 GCA_042569985.1 Spirochaetota bacterium
ATACAGAAAATATTTTTTCTCCAATCCACAGGGAAACATGCCACAAATTATTTATGTAATGAATTTTTGTTGCATCCTTTTCAATAATTTTCATTTCTTTTATTCTTCTCTTTTCGTTTTCAAAATATTCTCAATATAAACAAATATCTCTCATGTCCATAAATCCATGATTGAAAGTAAATTCAAAATTCCCATCTACACATTATGCAAGTGATAAACCCTGAAGTTTCATTAATTATTCTTGAAGGACTATATGCTATTCCAAAAATCCAAGGATATAAGATACTTGTTTACGATTAATTCATATTGTATTTTAAATTTAACATTTTTATAGTCAAATATTTTTTCCATTCAAACAGTATATAAATGTCATACTAACATAAAAAATATTTTTTTTCCCGATATTTCCCCCAAAAAAATGTCTAATAAAGCACAATAGGAGATAACTATTATGAAAAAGACTTTCATAACACTATCCACATTTTGTATTATAATAACAGGAATTTCTGCATTTTCACAGGAATATGCAAAAGACAGGATAATTATCAAGTACCGTTCAGGCAAATCTGATGTTTCAAAATCGATTAAACACGGTAAGCTTGTCAAAAAATTCAAGAAGAGCGGCCTCTTGCTTTTAAAACTCAATAAGGGCAAAAAGGTTCGTGAAACAATCTCAGAACTGAGAAAAAATCCCGACATTATCCTGGCTGAACCGGACTATAAGCTAAAGGCAAATATAATCCCCAACGATCCCTACTTTAATGACCTATGGGGAGTAAAAAGAATAAATGCACCGGAGGCATGGCCCATTAATGACGGTTCAAGAAACATTATAGTAGCTGTTATAGACACCGGTGTTGACTATAACCACCCTGACCTTGCGCAGAACATCTGGATAAACAGGGGGGAAATCCCCAATAATGGAATCGATGATGACAGCAACGGATACATAGATGATTACTACGGCTGGGACTTTGCCTACAATGATTCCGAGCCCGATGATGTTTACGGCCACGGTACTCACTGTGCAGGAACAATCGGAGCAGTGGGATACAACAGTACCGGCGTAATAGGCATTAGCCCGGTGGTTTCAATAATGTCATTAAAGTTTCTGGGTGACGACGGTGGCGGATGGACCTCAGACGCAGTGAGGGCCATTGAATATGCTATTGACAAGGGCGCCCACGTATTATCAAACAGCTGGGGAGGCGGTGGATACAGCCTGGCCCTAGAAACTGCCATACAAACTGCAGGCATGAACGGCATTACCTTTGTAGTTGCAGCGGGAAATGAGGACGCTAACATTGACCAATATACTTCATATCCCTCAAACTACAACAGCAGCAATATAATCAGCGTTGGAGCTTCCACTCAAAGTGATTCAAAGGCCTATTTCTCCAACTACGGGAAAAACAACGTGGATATTTTTGCTCCAGGCGTGGATATTTTAAGTACATTTCCCGGATATTCATATAAAAGCTGGCAGGGCACATCAATGGCCTGCCCCCACGTATCGGGAACTGCAGCGCTCATGCTTTCCGAAAACCCAGGGCTCACTCCCGATCTTATCAGGGAAATCATGATGAGAAACTCAGACAAGGTAAGTTACATGGAAAACCTGAGCGTATCGGGCGGAATAGTAAATGCAGAAAATGCCGTGCTGGAATCAGTTCCGGGCCCCAGCATTAAGATTGCCTCAATATCCCTTAAGGATGATAACGACAACGGTATCGGTGAACCGGGTGAGACTGTTGAACTGAGCATTGAAATTGTAAACAACGGTATCCCCATGGTGGGTGCCATGGCCATTCTTCGCACAAACGAAGACAACATTGAAGTTGTTAACAGTACAACCCAATACCCCAACACGCTGCCCGGAGGACATTCGATAAATACTGATCCCCTGACACTGAAAGTATTGTCGGCTTCCGAATTAAAAGAAACAGGTCTCACCCTGGATATATATTCAAATTCAGGTTCATATGAAAAGTCACTTCCCGTAAATATATTTACAGGTTCCGGGAGTATCATACTGATTGTTGATGATGACGGGGGAAGTTTCAGGGAAATTGCATTAAAAGAATCAATTGCTAAGCTTGGATATAACAGCATCACTGCATTAAGCACTTCAGCAATATCAAATCTACAGAAGGGGCTGGTGCCCGATGCAGTTATCTGGACAACAGGCAAGGTTACCGGCGAGGCTCTCACTCTTGAAGAGATAAGGGCAATAGAAAGTTATATTGATTCGGGCGGCTCCTTCATTCTTACGGGAGAGGGATGGGCAGACCAGCTTTCCGGTGACAGCTTCTTAACAGAGAAATTGCGGTGCTCTGTGAACAGCCTTAATCAGCCCCCTGCAATCCAGGAAGGAACTGATATCCTTAGTAATTTAGACTTTGTACTCCCCTCGTACGCAGTAAAAAGGGATGTCATAAAGGGGTACTCTTCCGGGAAACTGATTGCTTATGACAGCGGATATTCCACCGGTGGAACAATTGTATACGCACCGTCAGAAACAGGCAAAGGTTCATCGGTTTCAATATCATTTGATATTTCAGACTTAAACGAGGTATATATCGATTTAATATTAGAAAAAATAATACAGCGCATCCTTCTACCTGAAATTAAAAGTATTACTCCTTTAGACAGTGCTGTTGACATTAAATGGAATAAACCCCTCAATGCCGGATCAGTAGACATTAAAATTACTACAAATACCGGTTTCGAGTTAATAAGAAACTTTGAGGACCGCCATGCTGTTATAACCGGCCTTGAAAACGGGCTTGAACACACTGCTTACATCCGTTCAAGGTGTGAAAGCGGGATTATCTCAGAATGGAGCAGGGGAATATCATTCACTCCTGCCGAAGAAGAGGGCAGCCCTCTTATACCCGTGAGTAATCTCAGGTATAGCGCAGTTTCAGAAGGGGTTACTATCAACTGGGATAAAAGCACCGACAGCAGGGTATTGTCTTATGTTGTGGAAACTGAAATATCATCGGCTAATTTCTCGGTAATTTTCACTGAAAACAGCACTGCCCTTCTCAGACGGTCAGCCCTTTCAACATATAACAGCGGCACAACCCTGGTTTATCCTGTTGATATTAATGGGGATACGGGAATCCCTGCTGTAATAAAATGGGAATACAGTGACATTTATCCCCCTGAGGATGTTACAGGAATTGAAGTACTTCAAACAGGGTATAATGAAATTGAAATCAAGTGGATCCCGAGTTCAAGCAATGATGTCAGCAGCTACATGGTCGACATCAGTTCCGAAGATTTCGAAACTTCAGCATCCACGGATGCAGTTAATTCTGTAAAAGTAAGCAGAATTTCAACCGGAGGGAACTATTTGATAAAAATCAGGGTCATAGATACTGCAGGGAATATTTCAACCGGTTCCACTGTTCAATGGGGTGAAAACGGCACTTCTAAAAATCAGGGCGGGCTCTGTGGATGCTTTGTCAACGAAAGTGAGGGCTTTAAAAGCGCTTCTGCCGGAAACATGGCAATCAGTTTTATATTAAACTTTATTATAATAAGTTTTGGCGTTCTATTCAGGTTTATAAAAAGATTTTTCCAGTAATACAGGGAGGAACAATGAAATCATTATCACATTACATAACAGCATTGATAATTATAATCAGCGCATGCGGATGTTCGGATATCGATATACCGGGCCTTGACGGATACTATGAAGGCTACAGGGGAGATACAACTTTTGCAGTGGACATTGTTCAAACAGATAAAAACGGATTTAAGGGCATAACCGTGGACATGTCAAGTGACGAATACACGATCTGTTCTTTCTCCGGGGAATGGAGGAAATCCGAAGATGACACGGAGATTTACTTTAGTGAAACAGAAGTGATCCAGGCCGGCCAGGCATATATTGACTATTACTATTGCGAAGCAATAGTTGACGGAGACGAGATATTCGGCATCTGCTATAACAGCAGCTATTACGAGAAGGATCTCTATCTCATTAAAACTGAACCCGGCATTAACGAGTAATATCATGCCGCATATGAGTCAAAATTTCACCGGGAGTAAATTAATGAAAACAGATCTTCTATTAAAATCTTTTAAAAGTATCTTCATCATAATCATTCTATGCGCCCTAACCTCTTTTGCCTCCTGCGGCCTCTTTGAAGATGATGCGTGCGAGGATTTTGAGGAACTCAGGATACTGCAGGAAAGGACCATAAACGGTTTGCCCATGGGAAGCATGACACTCTACATAATGGGCGATGTCATCAAGGGATACCCTTCAGACCTTATTACTTTGCTGAATGATTTTAACTACTGGTATGACCTCTACAACTATGAATGCGAGGAATATGGGATTTCTGACAAATGGTATCTTGAAGAAGCTGAATATTATTCCAATATACTCGAAGGATATTATAGAGAGGCAAAAAATGTCATACTGGAATTTGACGGATCATCAAATTTCTTAATTAAACTTGTTCCCGTTGACATAAACAGTACAGTTCCGGAATTTAACCTGCTTTCAATAACAGATCTTGCACCGGGAGATATCAATACAGAGATAACTCTGGACAGCTCCTCTGCAAACAGGAATTTGCGGATAGAATACAAAAGCGATGTCTTCTCATCACTCGAGGCCGGGAGCTCAGCAAAGATAACAATTCACAACATCAGGCCCGTGGGGCAAATGGTTCTTGTAGATATAAATGCTACAACAACACTCTTCAAGGAAGGAGGCAGCATGGAATCCATCAGTTTTGACGGATCCATATACGCATACAGGGAGCAGTAGATATCCTATTTCTCAAAAGTCCGGGTATGTTGTAAAAAGTAAAATTAATTTCCGATGTTTTCAGCTGTTTCAAGTCTAATATACTGTAACAGGGAGGATATATGAAAAGCTTAATCACCTTGATTCTAATATTTTCACTTTCTGCAGGCTGCTACAGGGCCAGGAACAACTACAGGACTGAAAACACAGATAAAATTAAAAGAAACAGCTATTATAACAGAAGGTATTACAGCAGAAACAGAACATATCGAAGAAGAGGATATTCATACACATATACAAGAAAATACAGAAAAAGAAATTTCAAAAGGTACAAAAGCCCGGCATATAAAAAAAGGCTCAGAGACAAGTACAGAAAAAGGAAGAGAAAATAATTTATTATTACAGCCATTTTTATTCTCATATCTTTTTAAGGGTATTATTAAATGTTTAAACTGATGTTCCGAGCCGCCATGATCCTGCTGGCAGTCTGGGTCCAGATGATGATTGGATTCTGGCCGGCACTTATTATCGGATTGATAATTCTGTTCATTGTGCTGTCCACGGGCGGTGACGACGGAAATAATGAAAACGGTGATTGAAAAAAACCGTTTACAATAAGAGCAAAATCGCTAAACATCAAAACAATCTTAAAATACAAGTAATTCCCATAAAAATTTACGCATTATAAATAATGGAGGATTCAGCATGAACGAAAATGAAACTATCAGTAATTTCCTGAACGGGGAAATGAATGAATCTATTGTACAATAAATAAATAATTTTCTTGCTAAAAATTTTAAACCTAATATATATGGATAATATTTAAGTGATGTTATTATTTGATTGATCTAAAGCCAATTGTTAATAAATACTTCTCATATTAGTCCAAATGATTGTTTATTAATTCAATAACAACTTTTTTAACCAACAATGATGTATTATTAAGAGATTTAAATGTTACAATTAAAAGACAGTAAAATATCTAATTGAATCTTCTTCCTTATCCTGGGATATAATATCTTCAAAGTTCTTGTCAATCCATTGACAATATTCATCGTGGTAATATTTCTTCAC
>JBHPHB010000176.1:0-5625 GCA_042569985.1 Spirochaetota bacterium
ATTTGTATGAATTTTAAAGTTATAAAAAAAGAGGGGCAAAACAATGCCAGAATTGGAGAGATAACTACTTCAAGGGGTAAGATTATGACGCCCGTATTTATGCCTGTTGCAACAAGGGGGGCCATAAGGGCATTGACCAACAGGGACATGGAGGAGTTAGATTTCGATATAATTTTATCAAATACTTATCACCTCTATATCCGTCCCGGCATTGAACTGCTGGAATTGTCCGGGGGGCTTCATAAATTCATGAATTACAACAAGCCCATACTTACAGATTCCGGCGGTTTCCAGGTATTTTCAATGGCAGATCTTTGTAAAATACAGGAAAATGGTGTTGAATTCAGGTCTCACCTGGATGGTTCCCTTCATTTCTTTTCTCCCCAAAAGGTGCTGGATATCCAAAAAGTCATTGGATCTGATATTATGATGGTACTTGACCAGTGTGTTGAGTATCCGGTAGAAAAGAAAGCGGCATCTGATGCAGTGGAACGCACATTCAGGTGGGCGGAGGAATCAATTTGTTACTGGAAAGATAATTTTGATACAGACAAACAGGCTCTATTTGGAATTATCCAGGGAAGTGTTTTTAATGATCTCAGAAAGGATTGCCTTGAGAGGATTGTGGACCTTGATTTTCCCGGTTATGCCATTGGGGGGCTGTCGGTCGGCGAACCAAAGGACCTGTACAGGGAGGTTGCAGAATTTACGCTTCCCATGATGCCTGAGGATAAACCCAGGTATATGATGGGAGTTGGAAGCCCAATGGAAATACTCTATGCGGTCAAGCATGGAGTTGATATGTTTGATTGTGTTATGCCCACAAGAATCGCCAGGAATGGAACTCTATTTACAACCACAGGCAGAGTTAATATAAAGTCATCTAAATACGAGAAAGACTTCAATCCAATTGACGAAAACTGTAAATGTTATGTGTGCAGAAATTATTCCAGGTCTTATTTACGTCATTTGTTCAGGGTTGGAGAAATTGCTGCATTGATTTATAACAGCTACCATAATCTTTATTTTATGAAATACTTTTTGGAGGAGATCAGAGACTCCATCGTTAATGGAAACTTCAACAAGTTGTATAAAAAATATGATTCAATATATGGTCAAAATAACCAATAATAATATAAAACTTTTATAATTTATCTTGACATCAAATATATATTGAATTATATTGTTGATTGATAATTTTTTTTGTAAATTATCCAAAATCAGGAGGAATGCATAGGTATGGAGATAAATCAAAGGCAGAATGGAGAGGTTGTGATACTTGATATTTCAGGTGAAATTGATTTATACAATGCACCGGAGATTAAGGATACAATAAATAAATTAATTGAACAAAAAATTTATAATGTTGTGACAAATTTAGAGAATGTATCCTATATAGATTCATCAGGTATTGGAGCACTTATATCAAGCCTTTCAAACCTGAAAAAATATCAGGGCGGATTAAAGATTATAAATGTATTTGCTTCTGTGAGAAAAGTATTTGAACTTACCAAGTTAACATCATTCTTTGAGATTTTTGATTCAGAGGATGAAGCTATAAAATCTTTTGAATAGAATATAACAGTAGTTTTAAATTATAAAAAGGCCGGAAGGCCTTTTTTTACTTAAAGGAGGTATTAGTATGAAGAAGTGTATTTCCTGTCTGTTTTTAATATCAATATCCATAGTTGTTTTATCAGGATGTGATGACAAGGTACCAATTAGGGAATTAACTTTCGCAAAGGTGTCCATTAACAGGGCAAAAACTTTCAAGGCTGAAAAGTATGCGCTTAAGGAATTGAAAGAAGCTGAGGATAAACTATATATTTCTCATATTTATATTAAAAAAGAAAAATATGAGGATGCGCAAAAATCTGCCAAGACTTCAAAAAAAATGGCAGATATTGCCTATAACAAATCAATACCTCTTTTGGCAAAAGATACAATTGTTGTTGCAGAGAAAAATCTCAATGAAGCAGGTGAAGTCTATGCTGAGAAACTGGATAAGGAAAATTTTATTAAGGCAAAGGAAAAGCTAAAAGAAGCAAATGAACTATTTCAGAATAAAAAATACTATGATTCTTATATAGCAGCACAAACAGCAAATAAGCTGGCAATGGACGCAAAAAATGTTTCATTGAGCAAAAAGAATATTTTAAAAGATTCCATCACCGAGGTTAAACTTACACTGGAAAATTCCAGGAAGTATAATGTGGATAAACACAGCCCCGAGAAATACAAGTTAGCCATGGAGAACCTTAAAATTGCAGAGAAGGCATATGATGAACAGAAATTGAAAAAGGGATTTTCCGCCGTTGAAATTGCCAAGATTAATGCCGATGAAGCTTATTTAATTTCTCTAAAAAAAACAGCTGAGAATGATCTGAATAACGCGCAGACTGCAATAAAAAAAGCGGAACTTTCTCCCGGTGCAAATAGTGCCAAGGATGAATTAGATGCATCCAAAGAGTCACTGCAGAATGCAAAAACAATGTACTCCAAATCGAGGTATAAGGAATCCATTTCCTTTTCCAATGAATCTGTAAAGCTGGCATATGTTGTAATCAAAACAAAAAAGGTTACCACCGACGATGTTAATGTGACAAAGGGTGAAAAAGACGTTAAAACCGGCAAGGACAAGGACAAAGATAAAAAGAAAGTGGAATACTTCACTTATAAAGTTAAGTCATACAAAAAACATGGTGATTGTTTGTGGAATATAGCTGCAAAATTCTATAAAAACGGAAGGTTATGGAAAAAGATATATAATGCAAATAAGAGAAAGATTAGAAGTGCAAATATTATTCGCCCCGGTTGGGTTCTAAGAATACCTAAATTGTAAAGATATTTTATTAAGCCCCCCAACCCCCGGAGGGGGCTTAAAATATAATTGAAATAATAAATATCAGTTAAAACGAGTTGAAAGTCCCCCTTTGGGGGATTTAGGGGGCGGTGGTGATTACCGGGTCTTCACTTATCATATACTACTGCGGGTTGTTGCTTTTTAATACAAATTAAAAAATGATTACCCTTTTGTAAGACTGCCTTAGTATTATTATTTGATTTAAGATTGTTTTTAAATTTATCGCATTTATAAGCATAAAGTTTATTCTGAACATATATAATAATTTGTCAGGTTTGATTAAAGTTAAAACAACCCCTGGTTAAAACGAAGTTAATATTTTAGTTATGAATAAATCTTGACTTCATTATTAAAATAAAATATTAAGTTTAACCTGATATTTGACGTTTCAATATTATGAATACAAAAACAAAAACAAAAACAAAAAAGAAATCAGTTAAAAAGGCTGCCAAGAGTATTAATTTGCCCAAAAAGAAAAAAGCTCCCCCTAAAGATAAAATGAAAACAAATGTTAAAACAAAAAAGAAAAGCACCGGGAAGGCTGTAAAAACTGCTGCTGAAAAGAATAATATTAAATCAAAAAGGAAAAGGGTTGTTGTTTCCGATTCCTCCATATCCTGGTACCTTGACCAAATAAATAAAATATCGCTCCTAACAAGAGAGGAAGAAGACAGGCTTGCCCGTGATGCTAAGCGGGGGATTGAAAGTGCAAAGAATAAATTGATTAAAGCAAATCTCAGGTTTGTAGTATCAATTGCAAAAAAATATCAAACAAGCGGAATATCTTTTCTTGACCTTATAAATGAAGGAAATATGGGATTGATTAAAGCCGCGGAAAAGTTTGATCCCGACAGGGGTTACCATTTTATTTCGTATGCCGTTTGGTGGATCAGGCAGGCCATAATACTTGCCATTTCGCAAAAGGCTTCACTTATACGCCTGCCCTTAAACAGGACTGCCGATATACAGAAGATTGAAAAGGTCCATACGAAACTTGAGAACAGCCTTGGCAGGGAACCCACGGCTTCTGAAATTGCCGAGGACCTGGACATGGATGATGAAGAGATTAATCACCTTAGAAATATAACACAGGACTATGTTTCACTGGACCAGTTTTACGGTGATTCCGAGGATACCACAATTCTCAGTATGATTGTTGATTCAAAATCAGATTCGCCCGACCGGAAGATACTTGATGAATCTTTGCATAACGCATTGAATGATATACTGGAAACATTGACAGATTCGGAAAAGTCAATTCTAGTGATGAGATATGGATTGGATGGCAGTCCTCCCATGTCCCTGCAGCAAATTGGCGATAAGTTTAGCCTGTCCAAAGAGAGGATCAGGCAGATTGAAAAAAAAGCAATAAGAAGGCTTCGTCATCCTTCGAGAAGTCAAAAACTTAAGAGTTTTCTTGTGGATTAATGCATGGCAATATTTTTTGCAATTGGTATTTTAATTGGAGCGACTCTCAATCTATTTTTTTTTGAGCCCTGCGCCGGTATTGAAATCTACCCCCAGTTTTATTCCAAAATAAGTGATATTGAGAATATTAAAAAATCCCCCGCTTCAGGAATTGATAAATCAGTTAAATTTAAGGTTAAAAAAGATAACAGGGTTTATATTATCCGGGGAGACGGGACTATCTCGGTAAATAAGGATGTCAAAACCAGGCTAACAGCGTTTAGCGGTGATGGCTCACACTTTATTAAGTATCTTAAGACCGGTAATGAAATTGAATACTACAATATCAGTGGTGACAGGTATTGGAAGATGAAATCAAAGGAATATCCCTATCTGTCATATAATGGGCGGTTGATTTTACTTTTAAATGCTGACCATAGCATGGTGAGGATCATTGATAATAACGGTGTAGAAATTGGCGAAAAAATTGTCAGCGGCAGAATGTGCAGTTCCATATCTTTTTCCCGCGGGTCCGATTTTGGCGGATTTGGATTTCTTGATGGCAGTTTTTATTTTGTCAATGTAAAGGGGAATATATTATATAAAGGCAAAGTAAAGGAATTAAATATGGTCAAGGGCCTGTCAATTAGCAGGAGTGGCGGATATGCCGCGGTGCACTATGGCAATACTGAAACTGATTACATCAGGGTAATCAATACGGCGGACCGGGACTATGAGGACATAAAGCTATTTGATGTCCACCGCGCTAAAACATCTTTGAAAATTAATAATGACGGATATGCGGCAATAATCGATAAGAATAGAGTAATAGTTATTGATGACAGTGGAGATGTTGAATATGTTATAAAGATATTTCCCAAAAGGTATGGCACGTCATCAATTGGCTTCAATGAAATTGGCAATAATGACGGTATATATTCCGTAAGTTATACAAAATCCAAAGGAGATGCCAGGCTGATTGTCTTTAAGAAAAGCGGGTTAATAATACTCTCAAAAGATTTTACCAATGAAACCTATCTCAAAACCTCCGTTGCGGGTAATCTTATTTTTCTAAGAGGATCGGATAGTCTATATTGTTATAGTTTCCATCGTTAAGGTTTTTGCCCATCTCTTTTAACTTTTCTGCAAATACAAAATTATCCCGTTGATTCAAAGGGCTCGGACCTGGAGGCTGCACCCATATATACCGCTTCCATTGGACTCAATTTAATCTGGCTCAAAAACATGAAAGTCATCATCGATTTTGGTTTTATGAAGACAGGCAGTAATTCAAAAAAAAATCTGACCTTTCAGAACATCCCCATAAACCTGACCGTAACATATGATTTCCCAAT
>JBHPHB010000177.1:0-5576 GCA_042569985.1 Spirochaetota bacterium
CGGAGTTATTGCAGCTGTTGTTTCATTAATTATTGTAATTGCCGTTGAATATATATCGCATACCATTTCGGCAAGAATACTTTTATCTGCAATGTTTGGCCTCATTATTGGTTTGGTTTTGGGGCTCCTCATAAACAAGGGTGTTTCATCAATAGGAATATATGCCGTTAGCAAAAATGTTGATATCATCCAACCCCTGGTTTATCATCTCATGGGATTTGCAGTTATGATGTTTTTCATCATTAATAATGAGGATATTGTTTTTCTAAATAAATTACTCCCCTCAAAAATTGGTGATGAAGAAACAGCCATAGCTTACAAAATACTTGATACAAGCGTAATAATTGACGGGCGTATATCTGATATCTGCGATACGGGTTTCATTGAAGGAATTCTTGTAATACCAACTTTTGTGCTTCACGAACTGCAAATGATTGCGGACTCTGCCGATGCAATTAAAAGAAACCGGGGCAGAAGGGGGCTTGATATTCTGAATAAGATGCAGAAGGACCAGTCAATATGGGTGAAAATATCCGATATTGACTTTCCCGAAATTCCGGAGGTTGATGCAAAGCTTGTACAGCTGGGAAAAGTAATGAAAGGTAAAATTGTAACTAATGATTTTAATTTAAATAAGGTGGCCGAGTTTCACGGTGTACCTGTTTTAAATATAAACCAACTCTCCAATGCGCTAAAACCCATTGTCCTGCCCGGAGAAGAGATGAACGTAAACCTTATTAAAGAGGGTAAAGACCAGAATCAGGCAATAGGATACCTGGAGGATGGGACAATGGTAGTTGTGGAAAATGGCAGAAAAAAGATGAATATGGAAGTTGATGTTACTGTTACATCAGTTCTTCAAACAACCGCTGGCAGGATGATATTTACAAAACTTAAGGAGTAGCATGAGATTTATATCAAATATTGAAATTTCCCTTAAAAAGGGCTTCTTTCCTCATTTCATAAATGAGCTCTACAAGAATGACTGTGAAATTCATAATGTTAATATGATTGATGATGATGGAATATCTGAAAAATTCAGTGTGGAAGTTGTATATCCCAATATAAAGAATTTTAAGGAATTCGTTAACAACATTAACAGCTCCCAGGAAAATTATAAGGTAACATCGGTTGTTGATTTTCAGGATGAAAAAATCAAAGGCGGACTTTTAAAAGTCAGCGGTAAAATGCAATTAGATTCCATGAGGGACTTTAGAATAGATGTTCTCGGTGCATTGGACTTAATATATGAGAGAATTAAAAGCAGGGATGGCGTTAAATATACGGGCATATCAAATAATATCGGATTAGTAGGTGGTATTGAAACAAAGGATGAAGAAAATAATGACCATATTCTCCGTGTTTATTGTGATATTGAAAAGGATTCCATAATTATTAACAAGTTTAGCGGATATAATGGGATTCCCGTTCTTTTTTCTTATGTCAACCAGGAGGATTTTATTAAATCCCTGAAAAGTATTGAAAAGACTTTCAGTGCAATAAAAATTGAGCATCTTGACAGTAATGACATCTCGCTTTATGAACAGATTAATTCTGAATTAAATATACCGGTAGTTTCACATGAATTGGATGATATACCAATTTATATATTAACTTTATTATTGAGGATAATCAAAAATGCTAAACTAAGTTTAAATGACACCACCGTGGGATTTCTTGGAATTGATACCAGTGTATTAAGGATAACCAGGTTGCTAATGGGTATTGGCTGCAGAAGGGTCCTGGGAAATGATTTTAATGAAAACCTCATGCTCTCATTTGAATCTCAGAGCGGCCTTGCAACAACAGTTGAAAATATTCTCAGCAATGCAGATGTTGTTTTGCTGTTTAAGGATTATCTTGAAGATGAGGATTATGATAAGATTCGTCCGGGGCAATATTATATTTCTCTTTTAAAGAACGATAAACTTGATAAAGGAAAAATTAAGAAGAGAGGTGTGAGGAAAATTATCCGCGAAGAGGATATTGATATATCTATTTTATCTCCGGGCCTTCTAAAGGGAGTTATTGAAGGTGATTTGAAATTTATTGATGATATGAAGATAATAAATTTTGCTGGAAAGCTGGAAAAGTTATTGTCCCTTTCATATACTTTCCCCGACATGTACAGCGATATCCATAACAAACTGAATAATTTGCTTAAGGGTACTTCAAAAAATGGATAGCTACAGGTTCCTTTTCGATAAAATTATCCATGATATGTTTTTAAACTTGAAGCTGTTATACAACACCAGTGTATTGTTATCAACTTGAAATCTGTTGAGTTTCTTTTCTTTCAAATCAATTTTATTAAAGTGTTTGTACCTGGTTTTGATTCCATTGTTAGAAGAAATCCTGTAATTACCGTCGTATCCTATAACCTCTGATTTATGTTTTAGTAATGATTTAATCTTTTTTATGTTAATTTGAAGTATGAGAATACCGGGGAAGGTCATTCCGCCTTTTACTTTTCCTGATACAAATATAAGATATTTCCCGGGATTATCCGGCAGGAATGATACATCTTCTAAATGGACATCTTCATTTTTGTTTGTATAACACCTGTTTAGCGAAGTTTCCCTGAGGCTGCCATTAACATTTTTACCGAACAAATTATCATTTTCCATCGTATAAATAATTTTCCCCGGTTTATTTATTAATATTATATCTGAGTAAATTCCTTCCGTAACAGAATTAATCATTTTTGTTATTGATTCCCGTTCAAGGAGATAGAATTTTTTTCCGCCTGAGTCCATCTTTTGGAAATGAGACAGTTTCATTACTATATTGTTGTCAATGATGACCTTTTTCGCCCTTTGAATATCAGATTCACATTGCCTGAAAAATTTTGTTAGATCATCATTGGGTGTTTCAGTGACAACAGTCTTTTTTGATGGTGATGTACATTGTAAAAGAATTAAAAGTAGTAATATTAGTCTTTTCATATTTATCTCCATTTTCACATAATCATTTAAAAATATGTGATTCCCTTTATTAATCGTATCTGAATATGTGTTTCTTTAGGGTAATATTGGATAGATGGATTTATCTCAATATAAGGGGCAAATAGTAATAAAAAAAATAAAAAAACATTGACGACGTTTTAAAATTTGGGAAAAAGCAATTGAAGTTATACTTGATTTATTTTTGGGAATATTATATTTTTTAACAAAATTAAGGTGGGGGTTCCTCATGAACAAATACAACAGTGTTATAATATCTGCCCTTTTGGGGTTTACTCTAATTCAACCGGCAAACACTTTTGCAATAACTGCAGCAGAAATTATAAAAAAATCAGAAAGTGCGATTAGGGGGAATTCGCAGACTTCAGTAATAGTAATAAAAATTAAGACCAGGAGATGGTCAAGGTCGCTTAAGCTGAAAAGCTATGAGAACCGGCGTACAAAAAGATCCTTTTCCGAGATTATATCGCCCAAGAAGGATGCGGGCAACCGTTTTTTACTCATCGGGAAAACCATGCGCCATTATATTCCAAAATTATCCAGGGTAATAAAGATATCACCTTCAATGATGCTTCAGTCATGGATGGGATCAGATTTCACAAATGATGACATTGTAAAAGAATCGAGCATAACAGAAGATTATACTCACCACATGGAAGGGAAGGAAACAATTGATGGCCATAATTGCTACAAAATTATTTTAAAGCCCAGGCCCGGTGCAGCAGTTGTATGGGGGAAGGTAATCTATTATGCCAGGGTAAGCGATTACTTGCCCGTCCGTGAAGAGTTTTACAGTGAAAGGGGGACTTTAAAAAAGGTAATGACTTGCTCAGGCTTCAAGCGAATGGGAGGAAGGGTTATACCCACTGTTTACAAGATGCAGACGGTTAAGAAAAGGAACAGGTATACAATAATGGAAATTAAGAAAGCAAGATTTAATATAAGGATCCCTTCACGAATGTTTTCATTACAGAATTTGAAGAGGAGATAATTATGAGCAAAAAAAATATGTCCATAGTTATCAAGCTTGCCTGGAGGAATGTCTGGAAAAACAAGAGGCGCACCATACTAACTCTTTTGACAATTCTTGTGGGTTCTGCAATGATACTTTTTATGAATGCCTTTGCCAAGGGCGGACATGACCAGATGATAGAGGATGCGGTAAAGACTAATACGGGGCATATCCAAATTCATGAAAAGGGCTTTTGGGAAAACAATAGCCTGGAATATGCTTTTAAAATTGATCCTTCTCTTCTGAGTCATATAAATGAAAATCCTAAAATTGATGCATTCAGTATAAGAATACATGCAAATGCACTGTTGTCGTATAAAAATAATACTACCGGAGCAATTATCCAGGCAGTTCAGCCGGATAAGGAAAAGAATATTTCCACAATACATAAGAATATACTGAAGGGAGGAAGATACTTAAAACCGCAGGATCTTAATAATATTGTCATGGGGAAAACACTTGCCAAAAACCTGGGAGTTGAGGTTGGAGATACGGTCTCCATAATTTCCCAGGGATTTGACGGTTCCATTGCTGCGGAGGACCTGGTTATTGTGGGCATGTTTAAAAGCGGTAATCCCGAATATGACCGTGCACTAATAATAATGAATATCGAGCAGGCAAAGAAAACCTTTTCCATGATGGGTTTTGTTAACTCCATTACGTTGAGGGTTAAGAATTTTGATAAGCTAAATGATGTCAGGGATGAACTAAGATCAAAGGTTGATACAAAAAAAATTGAGGTTATGTCCTGGGAAGAGCTTATGCCCGAACTTGTCCAGTTTATTGTAATGGACGATATAAGCGCATATATTTTTGATGTTGTATTATATCTTTTAGTTGCTTTCGGAATACTCAATACAATCCAGATGTCTGTTTATGAGCGGATAAGAGAATTTGGCGTCATGCTTTCAATAGGAACGAAACCATCACAGGTGAGGTCAATGATTATTGTTGAGTCTATATTTATCACAATAATTGGAATTGTTCTGGGTATTGCCGTTGGTTCGGCATTGAGCATTTATTTTGCCTATAATCCCCTCAGTTTTGCCGACTATGCCGATGAGATGTCGGTGTGGGGTGTATCAACTATTATTTACCCGGCCAAGTTGACAAGCTTAAACCTTTCATTGACAGTATTGCTTACATTTATTACATCAATCATTTTTACAATATTCCCGGCGAGAAGGGCTTCAAAGCTTAAGCCCATAGATGCAATCAGACACCTTTAAAAAGGAGCAACGAATGAAGACATTTATATTGATAAGCTGGAGAAATCTATGGAGGAATAAAAGGAGGTCTCTCGTTGTAATTTATTCCATTGCAATTGGCATCTTTTTAATGATGTTTACCATTGCCCTTATGAACGGCATGAATATACAGATGGTGGAAAATACCATAAGCACCTCTCTCAGTCATGTTGCTATCCATAAAAAGGGTTTTCAGGACAATATGAAGCTTGAATATAATTTTAATGCAGCAGAAAAAATTAATAAGTCAATTCAGGATAATAAATCGGTTGTTGCATTTTCACCAAGAGTAAAGGTGCAGGGCATGGTGAGGTCAAGCGAAGCATCAAGAGGAGTTTTGATAGTGGGCATTGA
>JBHPHB010000178.1:0-5413 GCA_042569985.1 Spirochaetota bacterium
GACTAAGATTGAGTTGCAACATTAATGTCTATTTAATAACTGTCCACTGAAGGCCAAGTTCCCTGAGCTTTTCCTCTTTCGGATTGCCTGCAACTTCTTTTTTGGAATTTCAAACAGTTCATGGACGATAATGCTCTTTATTTCACTAAACGGCCTTGCCCAGGGTACCGGATGGCCCGGCTGTATCGGGAGCCTGGCATTTTGGTATAAGAGGAAGCAGAGGGGCAGTATCCTTGGTATATGGTCAACCTGTTATCAGCTTGGTTCTGTAATGGCAACGGCATTTGCAGCTTTCATGCTCGGCATTGCCGGATGGAGGTGGTCATTTTTCGGAGCATCAATTATCCTTTTAGTTATATGGTTTATAGTTTTAATTTTACATCCTAACAGGCCAGGGGATGTTAGCCTTGAGCCTATTGAAGTTGAAGAGGATGATGCACAAGATAAAAGTATTAACGGCGATAAGTTGAATTGGGATAAAAATGTTATACTTACTATTATAACAATGGGGGTTATCTATTTCTGTATAAAGTTTTTAAGGTATGCACTGTGGAGCTGGGTGCCCTTTTTTCTTAACAGAAACTTTAAAATTGCAGGTGATGATGCCGGTTACCTGTCTATAGTATTTGATATATGCGGGTTTTTGGGTGTTATACTCAGCGGCTATTTGTCGGATAAAATATTCAAAGGAAGGCGGGCATTTATCTCATTCATAATGCTTGTTTTTATGACACTGTCTTTTTTTATGATGTACTCCATGGGCTCAGCCGGCTTATTATATTTTACAATCTCATTGGGTTTGGCAGGGTTTATGCTGTACGGGCCTGATGCACTTATTTCGGGAGTTGGTGCAATTGATGTTGGTTCAAAAAAAGGTGCCCTGGCAGCAGCAGGGATTATCAACGGCATGGGCTCAATCGGCCCCATTTTTCAGGAGCAGGCATTTGCCAGGATGTACAGGGCATTTAATCAGGACTTATTACCTATATTTATGCTGTTTGTTGTAATTGCGGCAATTAGTGCGGCTTTGACATCATTTTTATGGATACAGGGCCGCAGGGGCAGGTCAAAACTATAGCAAAATAAATTGAATAATTTCTTGATGCAAAACCAATCAGCATATAAATTGATTCTTAATACATTATAATTTATTTTCGAGGTGTCATATGGTACAATATAATTTTCCCACAATAATGCTCTCCGGCGAAGGATCACTTAAAGCATTCTGCGCATATCTTGAAGCTAAGAATCACAGGAAAACCCTTATAGTCACCGATAGGGTTTTAAATGATCTGGGAATAGTAGAAAATCTAACTAACCTTTTGTCTTCATGTGGAATGGAATATGAAATATTTACCGACACACATCCTAATCCCATTGAAGAGGATGTTGAGAAGGGTGTAGATGCATATAAAAAAGGTAATTGCGATAGTATCATTGGATTCGGAGGAGGCAGTCCAATTGACGTTGCAAAGGTAGTAAAAATCATGGTTTCACATGAACCTCCTCTCAGGCAATATGATGATGAACTGGGCGGAGACAAACTTATTGTGAATCCCATGCCGTCCTTATATGCAATTCCAACTACGTCAGGGACGGGAAGTGAGGTCGGAAGGTCGGGTGTAATTATCGTAAAAGAAACAGGCCGGAAGACCATTTTCTTTCATCCGGATTTAATGCCAGAAGTAGCTGTTCTGGAACCGATGTTAACCGAAAGTATGCCCCCTCATTTAACGGCAGCATCCGGAATTGATGCCCTGGTCCACTGCCTCGAAGCATATTTTGTGCCGTCCTTTCACCCCATGGCGGATGGAATTGCATTGCAGGGTATGGAACTTGTGCTTCAGTGGCTGCCGAAAGCATTCAAAAATGGAAAAGACATCGATGCCAGGAGCAAAATGCAGGTTGCCGCAAGTATGGGTGCCACTGCATTTCAAAAGGGACTTGGCCTTATCCATTCAATTGCTCACCCCCTTTCGAGTATGTATGATTTGCATCACGGGCTTGCCAATGCACTGGCACTTCCCGATTCAGTGAAATTTCTGGAGAATTCGGACCTGGATGAGACGGGAAGGAAAAAAATATCAATTGTGAATGACATGCTAATTAAAAACGGCTATACCCAAAAAAGTTTGTCTCAAAATCTCAGGTCATTTATCATAGACCAGGGTATAGAAATGGGCCTTTCGAAATACGATATTAAGTCTGAAGATTTTGACAAAATTATCGGGGAGATATTGGCCGATCCCTGTCATGCCGGCAGTATGATACCCGTAACCCGCGATGATTTTTTGGAAGTGATTAAAAAGGCTTATTGATTTAAATGAATACATGTTAAATTATTATTGATATGATATGACGGAGGTGATAAATGAAAATAGGTATTTTGTCGGACACGCATGATCAGATGCCGCTTATTAAAAAAGCAGTTGAGATATTTAATAAAGAGAACGTGGATATGGTAATCCATTGCGGTGACTGGGTTTCACCATTTGCCCTGATACCCCTTAGAAAATTAGAATGCCCAATTAGAGCAGTTTTTGGAAATAACGACGGCGATAAATTCAGGCATGTATTAGTAGCGCAACGGTTAAAGCTCAACATTGAGCAGGAAGAAAGATTTATGAGCCTCGATATTGATGGGAAAAAAGCAGCAGTATTTCACGGGGATTATGACGAGATGATTGAGGCAATGGCAAAGAGCGGAATGTATGATGTTATTTTTTGCGGACATACTCATACTTTGAGGAATGAAAGAATAAACAGTACGCTGGTTGTAAATCCGGGAGGATTGATCCACATTGGAAAGAGTAAAGAAAAACCCACAGTGGCAATTTATGACAGGACTAAAGATTCAGTTGAACATGTTTTAGTATGATCACAATTCAATATTACTCTGAGCAAATCATAAAGACAATTAAAATCTTACACCAACCTGAAGCAAGAACCGTATGGACATGAAATCCTTGCCAATATACATGGTTGAATGAAAGGCAGTTCCAAGCTCTATAAAGAACATGCCCGTTATTCTGTATTCGATGGAAATGCCCGCCTTTATAAAGGGGTCCTGGGTAAATCCATCGTTAACATCTTTTATCTGTGAATTGGCAATGCCGCTTCCAAAACGAAAGTAAATGTTGAGAGGGGAGACCAGGCTGGTATAAAAATACAGGTTAAATCCTGTAAGTATTACGCTGAAATTGTCAGTATTTTTACCCCTGTGATAGGCGTAGGTATTTTCAATTTCAATGCCCAGGCGGTTTACAAATGTGATGGATCTCATAAAATTGAAGAATTTAAAGTCCATACCCACCATGAAGTTTGCACCGGCCATTGAATATGTATAATACTTTGCCCAGCTTGATTCTACAACATATATGGGAAAACCCGCGGCAACTTTAAAATACCTTCCGTCTAAATTTATATTAGAAGAATGGGCCTTGCCGGAATGGGGTTTTACGTGGAAAAGGTTCCTCTTCGTTATTGTAAAGCCAGTAGGGTCTTCTATTACAAGGTCGTACAATCCAACTTTTACGCCATCCAGATCAAAATCGAACCTGATCAATTTCTCAGATTCATAAATAATCCCGGTGGCGGGGATTTTAGTTTTATCTTTTGAAATGTAAACCAACGTACCCTTTTGAAGGTATTTTCCGCGAATTGCTGAGTCTATAACTTTTCTGCCAGTAAAACCTGATTTGCCTACCATTGAGTTAAATTCAGGTTTCAATTGTTCTATAACTGTGAATATATTTTTCTTAATGGTTGAAAAACCAGACGGGTTAATTACCGTAAGGTTATACTTGCCAAGTGAAGCATCACGAAGATCTACTGTTACAATAATTTTATTATGGGACTCATATTTTACCTTTCTAATGGCAAGGCTTTTCTCTTTTATTTCTTCCCCAATTTTTTCTTTTCCCTTTATGAATACTTTACATCCGGTTAACAGATATTTTCCTTTGATAGTAATTTTACTGGAAATTCTGCCTGTATTTCCAGTATCAGGACTTATAGATGCAATAATGGGAGGTACGGGTTTCTTGATACTAACTTTTGACCAGTCGGACCATATTGATACCTTGCTGAATTTATTTACCGGACCTATCCTGAGGTAATACTTTCCGTTGGGCAGGTCGAGGCTGACAGATGTTTTGATAACTTTTTTTCTGAGGACTATTTTATCCTCCATATCCTTAACTTCGATAATATATCCGATTGCACCGTCAACGCTTTCCCACTTTATGCTGCTGCCCTTGTTTTTCGAAGTTTCCGCTGGTACAACGTGGGGGTGATGAAAGATTATTGAAGCAAAGAATATTATAATTGTACTATAAATAATTCTGTTCATTTTTATCTCACTTTATAAAGTGTTTTTGGCGACACAATTTTTGGTTTTTCAAGGTTTTGGATTACGATTTTTGGTTTGGTCAATTTTTCTTTTAATGTCAATGTGAAATTGCTTTGCATGGGTGGACTTTTATGTACAATCCTGTTTTTATTATCCCTTGTAAAGGCCTGTATTGACCAGTAAAAGCTTCCTTCATTAAATTTATCCAAATTTTTTATGCTGAAATTTGTTTTCCCCGTTGTTTTAGAAAGTATTGGGTATTTTTTGTTTTTTGAAAAAATAACAATCTTATAATTATTGGCGTCACTTGGGCCGGCCCATTTGAATGTTATATCATTTTTATCGCTCATGTCAATAACTTCGCCATTGGGCGGGTCATAAACCCTGGGCCTGGAAAGGATTCTTTTGATGTTTAGTTTGTATGTGGGGCTTGAGTTTACAATATTTCCCCCTTTATCAATTTGTACAAGTTTCCAAAAATAATTTCCCCATGGGACATCATCAACGTCAAGTGAGTTGTCATATGTTGAAAGCTGTTTATATGGCTTTTGGAAACTTTTACTGCGGGAGAGTTTCAGTATGAATGCACCGCTAAATTTAGTTTTTTTCCATGAAAATTCAATTTCATCAATTTCTCTTTCGGTTGTTGTCAGTTCAGTTTTATTAGCTGGAGAGGAAATCCTTATGGTTTCTGATTCAAGAATTTTAACTGATCTTGATTTTGAGATTTCCGTAAATGAACCGTCTCTGTAAATACCGGTGACACGCCAGTAGTATTTACCCGTGGAATATTTTCCTTTTAAGTTGTAAAAATTATTTTTTACCACGGCATTTTTCAAAATTTGCTTAAAGTCATCATCACGGGCTATTTGAAATTTGTACCTGTTAATTTCAGGGTTGTTTTCCCAGTTAAACATGAAAGATTTTTTATTTAGCAGGTTATTGCTTATTGTAATGTCATCAGCAGGATTTACCCGTTTACTGTTATCAAAAAGAAAACAGTTGAGGCTCCGGAGTTACTCTTTCCTGCTGATGACATTACAATAAGCAATAACCTGCTAA
>JBHPHB010000179.1:0-5348 GCA_042569985.1 Spirochaetota bacterium
ATATATAAAATAATCCAGAGAAATAAGAATTCAGGATCTTTTGAATTTTCAATAATAGTATCACCAAATCTTTCATTCCAAAAAGGACCGGTTCTATTCATTATTTTATTATATCTTCGGGCATATTGGGATTTAATAAACTGCATTATTATTGAAATTGTAGCACCATCGGTTACAGTTTTAATGAAAAAATGGAAGTGATTATCAAGAATTATGTATTTTGAAAGATCAAACTTGTATTTTTTTAATGCCATATTTATAACTGATATCATCAAATCTTTCATTTGTTTGTGTTTCATCAGGTTTTTTTTATCAATACACCGTGAAAATACATGATACGTTAGATTTGGTTGGCATACTCTGGGTTTGTTTGACATTTTTCATCTACCATTGTTTTAGCTTGTATAATATACACGAATGAGAAATTGAAATGATAAAAAAAAATACTGCTCAGAGTAAAAAAAATGAAAAAACTAAGGATATCCGGTAAGCTAAGAGTTTTGGAGTTAAGGCCAATAAAAAAAAGGGGAGCAGTTAATTCTGCTCCCCTTTGGTTACATTTTTATATTTATCTATAAACTATTTGCTCTGAGCTTCTTTTTCTTTCAATGCAAATAATACTTTTTCCGGTGTAACCGGTACTTCAGTAAACCTTATGCCGATAGCATCATAGATTGCGTTAAGAATTGCCGGAATGACAGCACATGTTGGGCCTTCGCCCACCTCTTTGTTTCCAAATGAGGAACCAGGGTCATAGCTTTCAACAATTTCACTGTGAATTGGAGGCATGTCCATGGTAGTGGGTATCCGGTAGCCATGAAAACTGGTGTTCATCATTTCACCGTTTTCTGCAACTATCATTTCTTCGTACAGTGCCTGTCCAAGTCCCATTGAAATGGCTCCTTCAACCTGGCCGTGAACACTCATAGGATTAATGGGCTGTCCGCAATCTCCTGCTTCATAGTAATTTGGGATTGTTATTTTCCCTGTTTCAAGGTCAACTTCAACCTCTGCTATCTGTGCTGTGAATCCAAAGGCAGGAGACGGTCCTATGAGTTTTCCGGGATAGTCCCCAATGGGCTGTGGTGGTGTATAGCTTCCTTCACCATAAAGAGTGCCATGTTTTTCCTGGTAAGTCCTTATGGCTTCGATAAAGGGAATTTCTTTTTTAGAACCTTCAATTGAGCAAACTTTACCCAGCTCACAACTTACCTTGTCAGCCTGGGTTTCTAAAAATGGAGCAATTCCTTCCTGGAGTTTTTTCTTGGCATCCATTGCGGCATTTTTTACTGCATGTCCCGCACCATAGGTTACACGGCTGTCCATGGTTCCATTGTCCATTGGCGTCAGCATTGTATCCTGTATAACCAGGTTTACATCAGTATAGTCAACACCGAAAATTTCAGCAACCATCTGGGGAATAACTGTTGTTGCTCCCTGTCCAATATCTGTTGCACCTGTGAAAACTGTAATACCCGCTTCAGTATCAATTTTAATGTTTGCAGTTGAGTGGGGCCTTAGACTGCGATAGAGTAAAAAAGCTCCACCGGAGCTGTAATGCCCGCCTGCCAAACCAATGCCCTTACCATAGGGTAATTGGCCAACTTTATTGTTATAATCAGCATTTTTTACAACTGTATCCAGGCATTTCTTGAATTCGCTGTGTCCGCATACAGTGACACTAGGGGTTTTATAACCGGTTTCTACTGCATTTTTTTTGCGAAGTTCATAGGGATTCATACCCAATTTGTGGGCTGCTTCATCCATTAAACTTTCCATTGCCATCTTAACCTGAACACCTGCCAGTCCTCGCTGAGCACCGCATGCGGGTTTGTTTGTGAAAACGCGTCTGCCCGAAAATCGTGAATTTGCAACTTTATAAGGCATTTGTAAAAGTGCAGCCGTGAACCAGAAAACTACAAGTCCCCAGCTTGTGTGTGCTCCGCCATCAAGGGTGCTGTCGAATTCTAATCCAAGTATATTTCCTTCTTTATCAAGGCCCATTTTAATTTTCATGATTGCCGGATGACGCCCTTTGTTCTGTAAAAAGACTTCTTTTCTGTCATTGGCTATCTTAACGGGCCTTCCTGTTTTTCTGCTCAGCATTGCCGCGGCTACAGCGGCAGGTGTAGGATCTGTTTTACCGCCAAATCCTCCGCCTATCATTGGTGAAATTATTCTCACCTTTTCCATGGGCACTTCCATTGTCTGTGAAACGGCCAGCTGCATATAATGTGGAAGCTGATTTGGTGCATGAATTGTAAGCTTGCCGCATGGTTTTTCATAGTGTGCCAGTGCCGCATGGGGCTCCAGAAAAGCATTGTTTACATAAGATGATTTATATGTATTTTCAACGATGAAGTCCGCCTTTTTCATGGCATCATCAACATCACCGAATTCCTGTATTCCGTCACAGGTAATATTGTTTTTTGCCCATTCGTGAATTTGAGTTTTTGATTTAAGTGCTTCTTCGGGGTCGGTGAGAACCGGAAGCTCTTCATATTCAACTTCAATAAGTTCACATGCATCTTCTGCAGTTGCTTCGTCTATGGCAGCCACTGCTGCAACACCTTCACCGTAATAAGTTACTTTTTCAACGGCAAGGGCAGTTTCTGTGGGCTTGAAACCGCTGGCAGAAAATGGTTTTGGAGCATCCTTACCGGTTATTACTGCCACCACACCAGGCAGTTTTAGAGCTTTACTGAAATTAATATTTTTTATAATTGCATGGCCCACGGTACTCTGCTTAATGCTGCCATAGAGCATCCCTGACATTTTTAAGTCATCAGTGAATTCAGCCTTTCCTCTAACCTTGGCTGGTCCGTCTAACCTGGGTAAACTCTTTCCAACTACTGAAAAATTAGGTTTTGTAGATCCCATTATTCTTTACCCCCTTGTTTTACATTCTGAACTGCTTCGACAATTTTTGTATAACCGGTACATCTGCATAGATTGCCCTCTAATGCGCGCCTGATCTCCATTTCTGTGGGTTTAGGGTTCTCATCAAGTAAAGCTTTACTTGACATGATCATGCCGGGAGTGCAGAAGCCGCATTGAACAGCTCCATTCTTGATATATGATTTCTGGATTGGGTGGAGTTCTCCATCCTTTTCCATTCCCTCTATTGTCAAAATTTCTTTACCCTTACATGACAATGCAAGTGTAATGCAGGAGAGGTAAGGCCTGCCATCAATAAGTACCGTACATGTACCGCAGTCACCCTGACCGCAGCCTTTTTTTGTACCAATAAGCCCGAGTTTCTCTCGTAAAACATCTGCAAGAATTTCACGGGGGCTTACTACTACATCATATGTTAATCCGTTTATATTTAATTCAAGTGCTTGTTTCATTGTTTCGCCTCAGTTTAATATTATTTTTTAATCGATGCTAAAGCTTTTTTTATGACTCTTTTAGCCAGTACTCCAACGATTTCCCGCCGGTAATCAGCTGATGCCCTGATGTCGTCAATTGGGATTGATGCATCAGAACAAGCTTTTGCAGCCTTTTCAATCAATTCATCTGTGGGAACCTGTCCCTTTAGCATCTCTTCTGCCTTGGTGCCTCTAAGCGGTACGGGAGAAACTGATCCCATGGCAAGGCGGATATCCTTTATTTTATCTCCGTCCATTGCTATATTTGCGGCAAAGTTGACCATGTCGATTTCCATGGCGTTTCTTAGTCCCATGTATTCATAGGCACTGCCGGAATTGGGCCATGGCTCTTCAAGGGTAAAACTTTCAACAAATTCATCGGGATTTAAATCTGTTACGCCGTTGTTTTTTATAAATTTTTCCAACAGCACGTCCCGCTTGCCATTCTTACTGGTAATATTTACCTTTGCTCCGAAGACAACAAGTGGTGAAACTGTATCTGCACATGGTGATGCATTACAGGTGTTTCCTCCGATAGTTGCCATTGCACGAATTTGGGTAGACCCTATAACACTGGCCCCTTTGCTAAGGGCAGCATACTTTTCTTTAATTACATCTGTTTTTTCAATATTTTCGATTTTCGTAGCTGAACCAATGGTGCAGCCCTTGCCGTTATCATAATTGATTTTACTAAGAGATTCAATCCCGGTTATATCTATAATGAATTCAGGCCTGTGTGCCTTTTCCTTCATCTGGACTATTAAGTCCGTACCACCGGCGAGAATCTTTGCCTTATCCTTTTGTTCAGCCAATAGTGCTTCAACCTCATCTGAAGTTTTTGGTGCTGAATATTGAAATTGAGGTAAGTGCATGTTCCCTCCTTCTTTAATTCTTTTTATTACTAAACAAATGGAAGAATGTGTTTAAGGTATATATTTTCTTCCATTAGTATTAATCCAAACTATTAAGGTGAGCATATATGTCAATTTTTTTTCATTAAAAGTAAATGTCCCAAATCTACAGTTGAAAGGGAATGTTTTTTATGAATATTTTAAAAGATTATGATATAATAAAGAAGTGATTGATGAATTGTTTTTTTGTAAATCGGGGGCGTCTCAAAATGGCACTATATTCAACCAGTGATTGCCGGCATTTCTATACGATCTTTTCGGGAGCATATTTCGACTTGCTCAGCACAAGCCCGGGGAACGTTTTCTTCTTGTCCCCCGGTTTCATTAATAAGTGATTTTTATCCCAATGGATAAATCTCAAGAATCTCCATGAACATGCAGTCTTTCAGAGGTTGTACTTTCTTTCTAAGTTTTTTATATTTTTCGTAATGCTCTTTTCTGTTTTTTTCGTCCTCGACCAGTTTAATGAGCATCCTGGTTCCGGAAACACCATTGGGATTCATTTTACTTTTAGCCTTGGGATTTACAACCCGTAACATTGCTCTTGCATATTTAGTGGCAAGTATGTTTTTCTTTGTTGTACTGGTAACGTTGATAAAGAGCAATGTTTTGTCATCAATGGACATGGGTATTATAATGGCTATGTTTGGTGTACCGTCGCATCTTACGGTTGTAAGGGCAAATACAGTTGTGGGAGCCCAGCCCCATGGATTTCTAAGCAGAGCAGTTAATTCTTTTCCTTTGACCATAAATTTCTTTAAAAAATACATACTGGAAGCACCGGTAGTGGCATCCGGTTTATTTTCCCAATAGCATTTATCCTTTTTGCATGCCCCAAACATAAATGCAACTGCCAGAAGCAGGATTATAATCTTAAAACGTTTCATTTTTTATCCACCTTTATATTTTTATGTTTAATTGAACGCAATAATGTAATCCCGGTATTAGTATTGTCAAGTAATATATGATTATTGGAAATCAAGGAATGGTCTTATAATAATAAAAAAAATCATAAATTAATTTATGAAGCATAAATTTATACTTTTGTCAGGATTTTCCAATCATA
>JBHPHB010000180.1:0-5285 GCA_042569985.1 Spirochaetota bacterium
TGAAGACCCGGCCAGGGTCATAAATATTACTTCAATAGACGGCCTCAGGGCGCCGGTCCTTGAAATCTACGCTTACTCATCAAGTAAATTCGGGTTAATAGGGCTCACAAGGCATATGGCAAAACACCTGGCAAAAGACAATATTACGGTAAACGCCGTTTCCCCGGGCCCTTTCCAGAGCAAGATGATGGCCCAGACACTGAAAGACCACGGGGAAGAAATTCTGGCAACCATCCCCAGGAACCGTATCGGCGAACCCGAAGATATGGCGGGAGCATGCATATTCCTGGCTTCGCGTGCAGGGGCCTGGCTGACCGGCATCAACATACCCGTTGATGGCGGAATTGTGAGCTGTTCATAACTAAATTACCGTTAACCTCTTTGGCAGTATAATATTTTCAATATTTTACGCGGAAAAGGATATGTACCAAAAGTAGAATATTACCTTCTTCATAACCCCCCCCAACACCCCGGAGGGGGGGCTTTTGATGTATTTGTCCAGCAAAACTGCATAAAACAAAAGCTGTTAACACCTTTCAACATTTTTGTCAGTGTGTACAATAAAAGATCTTGACCTTTAATTATGATAATGGTATAGTTTATGGGGTCGTTAAAGATATTTTCAAGGAAAAGATTCGTATAAAATAAAGAAGGGAGATTGCTATGTTTGTCTACAAATTTGTTGGTACCATGGTTATGATTATGGGGTTAGTAGTGGGAAGTATGGCTACCTATAGCAGCAAAACCTGGTCTAAACTGGGAGTTAATGTTGTTGAAAACCCTGTTGTAACAAAGGGAACTGTCATTGGGATAAATAAAAAAGATATTTATCGGGCGCCCTTTGTCCGTTTCAAAGCTAAAAACGGACGGACATATAGATTTTTAAGCCAGTTTGACAGGAATGTAGATTTCTTTAAGCTTAAAAAAGGCCAGAAAATTGAAATTGTTTACGACAAGAAAAATCCAAAGATAGCCCAGGAAAATACATTTTGGGGAAGATATGGTCCCAGGGTTATCCCCGGGGGATTTGGTGTAATTATTATTCTAATTGGACTGTTTACCTTTACCCGGGGCCGGAAGAAATAAAGCATATAGACATGGTAACATAAATAAGGGCAGGTTGCTCACCTGCCCTAGTTCAATTTTACGAGCTCATTAGTTTTGCAAATAAAGTTCCATAATAGACTTGAAGTTCCTGGTTACTTCCCATATTACCCATCCAGCCTGTTTGAACTGTCTGCCATGTACCCTCTTTAACACCTTTTAATTCTACAAAAGGAGCAACTTCATCCCAGTTAGTTTTACCGCTTTTTGCAAGGCCAACACTTATTTCTGCGAACTTTTCGATTGTAATTCCTTCAATTGGTTCCAAAATCGGATCGTTAGGATCTAAAGCCATAATTCCTCCATTATAATATTTTTTTTAATATAGATACCTGAACGTACCGAGAAATACTTCCTGAACTTAGTACTTCCTGCACTAAATATTATATGATAATCAATCTCCAGGGTATCATGTCATTACAACCAGATAATATCAAAATGTCAATACTAAATGAATAAATGCAGGTAAAAGTCTTTTGCTTACCATGGGTTATTAAAATTATGCTGTTATATTATTTACTTTTTTTTAATAAACTGTATTTATACATAGAACAGAGTACACTTGCCGCCATTTCCGCAGTAGAAAATACGGGAAACCCCTGACGTTCCAGTTTGATGACATCATCCATAAAAAATTCTTTACATGCAACGCAGACCATTATTGGCTTTCCATTATACCTGATACTCTTCAGGTCATCAATGAAGGAGCCCAGTATTTCACCCTGCAAAACAGCAATGAAACTGCCCACTGTTTTATCCCTGACGCCAATTTCAATGGCTTTCCTTAATTGTTTTGAATTAAGTGTAAATGAAAAATCGATGGGGTTAAAACTGGACAGGTAATCGGGAAGTATTTTTTTTAATGCTGTCCTGCTTGAACCCTCAATGGTTGCAAGCTTCATATTATTAAGATTTAACACATCTGTTGCGGCAATACCCATTGAACCAGTATAAGTAATGACCAGTGTTCCATTGTTCTGCGGCAGGGGCTGTTTTGAAAATGCCTTGGCAAGACTGAACATGTGGTCATTATGACGTGCCCTGATGACCCCGGCCTGGTTAAAGGCAATATTGTTCATCATATCATCACCGGCAAGTGAAGCCGTGTGTGACAAAATAGCTTTTTTTCCTTCATCCGTTTTACCCGATTTAAGTACAATTACCGGTTTCTTTTTAATTACTTTTTTCGCTGTTCTGAAAAACCTTCCGCCTGTCCGTATATCCTCCAGGTACATACATATTACTTTTATATTATCATCGCCACTCATGTAGTCCAATATATCGGTCTCATCAATGTCTACCTTGTTTCCGATTGTTGCAACAATTCCAAAATCGTGGGTTTTTCTCAGCCCATATATTATGCCTGCAGCATACACTCCTGCCTGGGCAATAAGCCCGATGTTGCCTTTCCGGAGGTTCCGCAAAAGGCCGATTGACTGGACCATGTTGTGATGTGTGTTCATGACTCCTGCACAGTTTGGCCCCAGGGCATGACAGTTATATTTAGCCAGCAGCTCCTTTATTTTATCCTGAGCTTTTTTTCCTTCCCTGCCCAGCTCGGCAAATCCCGCACTCTCAATGACTATATACTTAATTCCATTTTTGCAGCACTCCTCTACAGCTGCAACAGTTGCAGCGGCAGGTACAATAATTACTGCAACATCAATTTTTTCATCTATTTCATCCAGGGATTTATATGCCTTCAGGCCCTGGACTCTATCATTCTTCATGTTGACGGGATAAATTTTGCCTTTAAATTTATTAACCCTGAGGTTCTTCAAGACATTGTAGCCAAGCTTTCCCTCGTCTGACGAAGCACCAATTACGGCAATATTCCCGGGGTAGAAAAAGGTTTCGAGATTTTTTTCATCACGGACTTTTTCCTCTTCCATATCCTTTTCTATAAAGATACGTGCGTCTGCAACGACATATCCTTTTTTGTAGAGGAAAACGGGATTCATATCAAGCTGTTTAATCATGGGATACCGTGAAATTAAATCAGAAATTTTTAGCAGCAAATTGGTTAGTGCCGGGATATCGGCCTTCAGGCCCCGGTGTCCCTTTAACAGGGCATATCCCTTTATTTTTTTTATCATATCATGTATATCTGATTCTGAAACAGAAAGTATTTTGAAGGTAACATCCTTTAAGACTTCTACAAGCGTACCGCCCAGGCCAAACATGAGGACATGGCCGTAAACAGGATTTTTCGTGACCCCGATTATTGATTCAATTCCGGGTTCAGCCATTTTCTGCACCGAGATTCCTTCTATATTATAACCCTTATGTGAATTCCTTATTTTCCTGTAGGCTCCCCTGGCCTCTTCTTCATTGGCCACATTTAACGCAACCCCGCCCGAATCTGATTTATGAACTACCTCCGGCGATACTATTTTCATAACAACAGGAAAACCCACTGATGTACTTATTTTAACTGCTTCATCTTCAGTGCGGGCTATTTCAAAACCGGTTGTTTTAATACCCACTGACTCAAATATTTTTTTTGATTCAGTCTCAAATAAATATTCACGGTTTTCAGAATTTGCGTTGTTATAAATCTTTTCCCATACTTTATCTGTTTTGTTTTTATTTAATTTCATGGACTTATCCCTATCTTAATATCATTAAATATGGGGGCATCATTTTTGATGAAAGGCATAGATGCAACGAAAATTCTTCTGTTTACTATGGATTTTTAAAATTTACTCAACAACATAAACACAAAAAAAAATGCATGAAAAAAGGCGGGTACTGTTGACCCGCCCTGTTTGCTGATACTTAGGTTTTCTCAGAATACAATCTACCTGAGATTTTCATTCCAGCTTTTGCCGGTTATAATCTCCTTGCCTTTTACCTTTTGAATTCTGAAGGTAATTTCTACCATAGTTTTTTTAGATTTCTGGTAATAGGAGATACTGCTGCTGCTTCCACTGCTTCCTGTGCCATGAGGTTTTCCAAATCTTTTTTTTACCTGCTTGGGGGAACCTCCCAGCTTAATTCTTTTAAATTTATTCAGTGTGAATTTGGAAGCGGCATAGACATCCGTTTTTTCAACGCTACCACTGAACATTACTGCAGTCATGGTTAAAATAAAAATACCAATTGTTATAAAACTGATTGTAGATTTTTTCATATCTTATCTCCAATAATAATTTATCTTCACTAATTAAATCATAGATCAATAGTGATTCATTATTCTTATAATTGGGACAGGCCCTGTCAATAAAAAAATTGTTTTTCAGGAATCTGTTGCATATTACGGGAAAGGCCATATCACATGATGACCTTTGTTTCCCAGGATTTTTCTCTATGTACTGGAAATATCATCTTCCGAAAAACCATTTATGCCAGGTCATTATATCTTATGGGCTACAGACAGAACAGAAGTGTATCCTACTTGTTTTAAAAAATCATCAGGTAAAATCAATAACCGTTTACTTAATGAAATCAGGGATATTTATTCTGTGTCTTATGGAACAGTGAACGCATACTGGCATCAACCTCACTGAGGAATGATCTCTTTTCTTCGGTAGTTATATCCGCATCAAAATCTGCAATAATATCAACCAATTTGCCCGCTTTGCCTTCCACACTATCAAAGAAAGAATCAGCGTCGAAATTACCCTTAACGGTGAGTTTTAAAGAGTTAGCATTGATATTTCTGTCTGCAGCAATGACCTTTGCAACAGAGGCAACACAGCCGGCAAGGCATATAAACATGTATTCAAAAGAGTCTACACCCTTGTCCATACCATTTGGCGCTTTTATAATAAGGTCATGATTGCCAATCTTACTCTTTATTTCAAAAACATCCCCCATAGAAGCTTCAACTGTTAAAGTTTTTTCAGCCATTGGTACCCCCTTAGTTATTAATTTTGATATGTTCAATTTTATCACATACAAAAAATTATCACTATACCGAGAACTTCCGGGAAAAAGAATTACTTATATCCCACTACCTCCCCTACTAAAAATGAACTGCCAACTGCAAATCATAGTATCAAATATCATCAGATTGTCAATATGTTTTTGGGCACTAAAAATCCCTGTTCATCAACAGGGATTGTAAGGATGGAGGACTAACGGGAAACCGCGAAAGTGCGGAGTGCCCTTACTGGTACAATTATTGAGGTTTCCATGGGTTTATCGATTGTTAATGCTCTTGTCACTCAGATTGAAGG
>JBHPHB010000181.1:0-5227 GCA_042569985.1 Spirochaetota bacterium
TTTATAAAAAGCAATTACAAACAATAAAAAATATATTTTTTTCTTGACTTTTCACCACATAAAATTATGTTAGGATTACTAACTACTTTGGATGTTAAACGTATCAATAAACTCATATGCAAATCATTTAATTATACGGAGGTGGCAAATAGTGAATGGACTAAAGGAACGAGTAAAATACCTGTTCACAGACACAAGGGGATTAATCCTGCTGAACATCGGAATCCTATCGATTATAATTGCAATTTTCGGTACCCTGTCAGGGCCATTAAAAGACTGGGGTGTTGCAAAATTAACAATAAAATTTCTCAAAATGAATATACTTCCGCATGAACGTGAGGGGAGAATAATAATCCTATACCACACAATTGCCATAACCTTTGTTACCCTTTTAACATACATAATTACACATGTTGTTAAAATGAAAGAGAACCAGGTTAAGAATATACGGAACACCATTACAACTGGTTACCTTCTTATAGTATTTTTTGGACTTGGATTTGCTTACTGGGGCCATAACTGGGTATTTCACGGGCTGTTTATAGTTGGCCAAACTCTGGTATTTTTTGCCGGTGTTCAGCTCACCGTGGCACTATGGCCATGGAATAAAGATTATTATAATACCCAAACAGAATATGCCCATTCAAAAAAAGGAATGCCCTATGAACGGGCCGCTTTTTTCACAATGGCGGCAGCCACCCTGGGTTCAGCTGTTTTCGGAGCTGTTGCAGGCTCACATTGGGGGCAGGGACACGAGACATTTCTTTCGGAGGATGCAATCCGGCATGTCCACCACAGTTCACTTCAACTTGCCATTGTGGGGCACCTGCATATAATGCTGGCCCTGGTTTGTGTAGCAACGGCACTGGTTATCGGACGATGGTTCGACTGGAAGGGTATTCTTCACAAGATTGGCACACCTTTTTTCATAGTTGGAACTATTGTTATGACAATGGGAGTCTGGCTGCTTATTCCTTTCAGGCCCATTGCCCATAAAATAATTTACGTTGGTTCCTTTTTTGTTATGCTGGGGGCATTGATGCTTGTAATTTTCGGATGGTCTAAACTAATAAAAGAAGGTACATCCAGTATTGAAAAACCCAGCTTTTTTCAAAAACTTGGAGCACTTTTTAAAGACCCCCTTAAATTCGGTTCCCTCTGGCAGATGGTTTTCATGAACTTTTGTGTAAGCGGGGTGGGGATATTTATGGCAATAAAACTGACTACACTCATGCGAGTGATACCTCTTCGGGAAGAACGTATTACACTAACGGGACACTGGCACATACTGGCCACACTTACTGCCACAATAGTACTGTTTTATATCATGTCAGAAATTTTCCCGTTAAAGGGCAAAGTGAGAAAAATCTTCGGATGGAGCATTATCCTGGGGTCTGATGTTGCCTTTGCCATGGTAACAATTTTCTCACTTAAACGTTTGTGGGTACAGGAGGAGACCCAGCAGCCCATGGTAGATTTTTTAATGCTCTTTACAGAAATCGGCCTGGCCACATTATTATTAATTCTGGGAATCTATATGATTTGGCTCCTGGTAAAATTTATAAGGAAACAGATTGAAGGTTTATGAGCAATTTCATTATAGGCAATTTCATTATAGGCAATTTCATTATAGGCAATTTCATTATAGGCAATTTCATTATAGGCAATTTTTTGTAATAACTTGATAAACAGGAGGAGATTATGCTTCGAAAATTATATATCCCAATATTAACAATGACAATAGCGTTAACTGTTTTTTTGTCCTGCGGTAAGCCTGCACCTGATGTTGATCCAAATACCATTAAGTTTAAACTTACTGTTAATCCCAATTCATGGGTAAGGGTTAAAGCGGGAAAATACTACTCAGGCCTAAACGAAAAAGAAAAAGTATTAAAATATGATTATGAGATAATGGTTACCGAAGTAACATATGGGCAGTATGTAAAATATTTAAATACGGCTTTAAAAGCAGGGAAGATTAAAATTAAAGATGGTCAAATTTATGGTTTTTATAGAGGAGATAAATTCCATAAAGGCAAGCATGAAAAGCCTGTAGAAAAGGGTATGCAAAAATATTATTCACTCAATGGATTGAAATCAAGAATTAAGTTTGTAAATGGTAAGTTCAAAGTCATCAAGGGATACGAGCTATTCCCCGCAGCTTATGTAACGTGGTTTGGAGCAGATGCATATGCCAAATTCCATAAATGGAGGCTCCCTTCAAGAATGGAATGGGAAAAGGCCGCCAGGGGTACTGATAAAAGGTCATATCCTTTTAAAGAAGAACCTACACCAAAACGGGCTAATTACTTTGGAAGCAAAGACCCCTTTGATAAAGCAAGCGGCACTACCCCCGTTGGTTTTTATAACGGCAAGAACCACGGTGGTTTTCAAACAATAGACAGCCCCGGACCATATGGCTGTTACGACATGGCCGGGAATGTTGCCGAATGGCTCGGAAATGTAACAAAGGGCACCCACCTGCGATTAATTTATGGCGGAAGCATGATGGAGCGTGAATATAATTTACGTTTATATACCGAAAATAGCGGTATGCCCGATTATGCAAGCTTCCAGGTTGGGTTCCGGTGTGTTAGAAATATTTAATAAAAGGAAAAGATAATAAAGCATGATTTCAAACATTCTAAATATTCTAAAATTTTATATTCAATTAATTAAGGTTCCCCAAACGGGCCTGCTTCTATTTACCGGTTTTGCCGGTTATATGAGCTCAGTTAAAAATATTGATTCACTGCTATTAACCAATTCACTGGTTGGGCTTTTACTTGTCATCAGCGGAACAACAGCTCTAAACATGGTCTTTGATAAGGATATTGACCATATTATGGCACGAACAAAAAAGCGGCCAATTCCAAAAAAGAAAGTTTCCCCAAAGGCAGCAACAATATTCGGTATAATATTAATCGTAGGCGGAAGTATACTAAATTACAGAATATCAATTCCATTTTTGATTGTTGTACTTGCAGGTACATTTTTTGACCTGGTAATTTATACCATCTGGCTAAAAAGACGCTCTCCCTGGTCAATAGTTTTTGGCGGCCTTGCCGGTGGAATGCCCATTCTGGCAGGGCGTGTTTTAGCGATTGGTAATGTTGACTTAATTGGATTACTCCTTGCGTGTTCAATTGTTATGTGGATACCAACTCATATTTTAACATTGGCAATGAATTATTCAGATGACTACCACCTTGCTGGAGTTCCAACATTCCCCAATGTTTTTGGATTTATTAAAGCAAGATATTTTATTGCCGTTTCAAACATACTTTCGGCAGTAATATTTATCTCAATTTTCATCCTTTTAAATATTGAGCCAGTTGGGTTTTACATATCACTTGCAGGAAGTTTACTCCTGCTCATTCTATCATTTAAAATGATTATTCAAACAGATGAAAAGTCGAACAAGTTACTATTTAAATATGCATCAATATACATGTTTGTTCTAATGCTGATTTTGGTATTAAAATAAAACACAAATTATAAATTCCAGGAGGCAAAAATGGCCATACATGATAGGCTAATTCTTTTAATAACCGGATTGATTGCTATTTATATGATTTATATTCTTATAAAAAAGCAAAAGGATTCGGCGACATCACACCAAAGCAACATCTTCTATCTCATATCTTTTGCGGTATTACTTGTTGCAGGGTTACTATTAATATTCCTTGGATGGGGAATACTTGCAAACAACCTTATCGCGATTGTTTCAGCATTGATTCCCTTTGGACTGGCAATTGGTCTTATTTCAAAGTACGTTCCCAAGTATGAGAAAAGCTATCTGGCACTTATGATAATCGGACTCATTCTAATTTCCGTTTCACGCCTTGGTGAGTTAAAAACTGCGGCAAAATTAATTTATCCCATTTTTCATTCAATTGCAGGCTTAACAATCTTTTTTGTGCCAATTTATGTTGTGAAAAAGGGAATCGAAAAGACAGCATTTATTTGTGTAACTATTGGAGGTACAATTATCGGCCTGGGCGGAATTGCCCTTGCATTTCTTTCGGCAGGCAAACAATTGCTATTTCTTTCTCAGGATGTAGTGCTTATAATACTTGCCCCAATATTGCTCTTAACCGGTTTATTTTTTGCCCTTGGATTAACAAAGGGAGTAAAGTAAATAAAATAAAAGGGGGCGCCCTTTTGGGTGCCCCCTTTTTACATCTATATTAATTCCTGTTATTCTTTATCTAATTAATTAAGCTTAAAAGAAGGATAAGTATCAACTAGCCCAATTAAATAAGCAGTTATCCTTGTTAAATATCTAAAATATCTATTATAAAAATCGAAAAGAAAATAGGGCCACTTTCCAATAACCAGTACACAAATATTACCTACTATAAATATAATTGGCACTACAATACTAAGTAAGCTCAGTATAATAAGATGGGGCAGAAGTACTAACAATATGCCCAATATTGAAAATCTTAACACTGCTAACAATTTAGAATATCTCATTGAATACTTCATATCCATTTGTAATGGATAATCAATATTTCCTTTTCCCGTAAAAATGGGCATCTCTTCAACTACACCCATTGATGAGGCATATAAGGATAAAAAATACCTCACAGTATTTTCCTGTATCATAGAAAAATCTTCTACTCTCTTCCCCGTTGAAATTACCACAATATTATTTATTACACCTAGTATTGAACTTAAAATTGAATACATTAATAAAACAAAGAAATGAGGCAGCAGCCCAACTAGATATAATCCAATTAACCTGACAAATGCGCCAACTCTCGAATATTTTAATGAGTAGTCTATTGAAAAACCAACGGCCCCTCCGGGAACTATATCGGGAATATCTTCATAAATTTCATCTTCATCCCGTTTAAAATAATCATCTTCCTCATCTAAGTCTATTTCATCACCGGAATCCTCTGAAATTGCTACGGCACCTCCGGAAACACCAATTGTGTCTCCAGTATCTATTCGTTTATCTTCATCATCATATACATCATCGTATTCATCAATTTCAATATCGGGGAATTCTTTATCTTCTCCCGTTAGAATTGTCTCGGTTTCTGAAAGCTCATTCTCAATATTATCTACATTCAGATTTGGATCGATTTCATCAATGGTTATCCTGATATCCTCTTCATCATCCTGAGGTTCATCTGTCACCAAAGTCTCATGTTCAGTTGTTAATTCATCAAAGGTTAATCCGGCATCCTCAAGTGTAAATTTTTCGTCCTCATCA
>JBHPHB010000182.1:0-5216 GCA_042569985.1 Spirochaetota bacterium
TTCATTTGTTTGCTAATTTGCTGGAGTGATGTGAAAGTTAACTTTAAATCTTATAATATAGCTAATTTTAAATCAATTTTGATAAATCTACCCCTTTGGGGGGATGTTTAAAGTATAAATTTATTGTATATTAGATTTATAATAGCTAGATTTGCACAAATTTCCTTGACTTATGCTTTATTAAATTAGCATAAAAAGTAATATAAACAATATCCTTAAATATTTACAAATATAGATTTCATATGATAAAGACAAGACTGCTTTACAATTTAGGAGGATTCGCATGAAACTTGCCAAAAGCCTTATTTTATTTACTCTTCTGTTATCAATGTTTGTTGTTTTTGGCTGTAAAGGCAGTGGTGGTGGACCACAACCGGACACTTCAAACTCATCAAAAGAAATTACATCCTTTTCATTCTTAATGGCTGATAATCCAGCACTTTCAAATAATATATCATCAATAATAACAGGAAATACTATTGGGCTTGCAGTTCCATCAAACACAGATGTTACCTCTCTGGTTGCAAGTTATACAACAACCGGTGAAACTGTTCAAGTTTCAAGTGTTATACAGACCAGCGGCCTTTTGGTTAACGATTTTACAGATCCGGTTATTTACACTGTTACAGCAAAAGATGGCACTACCATGCAGTATACAGTGACCGTAATAATCATCCCATCCAACTCAAAAGAGTTAACATCATTTTCATTTCCAATGGCTAATAATCCCGGGCTTACTAATAACTATAACTGCATTATGACAGGTAATAATATAAGCGTTACTTTTCCATACGATACAAACATTACTACCCTCAGAGCAACTTTTGTTACCACCGGTGAAACCGTTACCGTGGGCAGTACAACACAGGTAAGCGGATCAACACAGAACAACTTTTCGAGCCAGATTACCTACCGTGTTACAGCTGAGGATGGCACGACTAATGATTACTATGTTAATGTTTCAGTCGCTTCAGGCAGCGCCAAGGATATAACACTATACTCCGTCATGGGTATCAGTGGTGTAATATCTGGAAATAATATTAATCTTACAGTACCTTTTGGAACAGACGTCACATCCCTTGCTGCAAGTTTTAATACAACCGGCCAATCAGTAGAAGTTGGCAGTACAGCACAGGTAAGCGGTATAACACTTAATGATTTTACAAATCCTGTTATTTATACAGTAACAGCATTTGATTCTTCAACAAGCATTTACACAGTAACTGTAACTGTAGCTCTGAACAGTTCAAAAGAGCTTACGAATTATTATGCAGGCGGCCAGCATGGCGTTTATGTTGACAGCCAGAATATAACATTGACATTTGCATATGGCATGGATTTTACTGCTCTTGCTGCGTCATTTACTTCAACCGGGGATTCAGTTAGAATTGGTTCTACAACACAGGTAAGCGGTATAACTCCAAATGATTTCAGTTCAACCGTGACATATACTGTTCATGCAGCTGACAACTCAACAAAAAACTTTTATATCAATCCAATTATTGATGACGGAAATGCAAAGGATATTTTATCCTACTATTTACAGGGAGTACAGGGTGTAATCAGCGGGAATTCAATCACAGTAGATCTTCCATACTGGGCAGACAGGACAGACCAGGTGGCAACATATACAACATCCGGCACAACAGTATCCGTTGGATCTACCGAACAGACCAGCGGTTTTACCCATAATGACTTTACAAGTCCCGTTGTATATACAGTTGAAGCCCTGAATGGCACTACTAAGGATTATACAGTAACAGTTCCCCTGAGAAGCTATAATGATATCTTAACCTACTCAATAAATGGCGTATCTGGTGTTATCAGCGGCACAAATATCAATCTTACTTTACCCTATGGGACAAACCTCAGTTCGCTAACGGCAGCTTTCACTCATCAAGGAACTTCAATAAAGATCGGCTCAACTGAACAAACGAGCGGAGTAACACAAAATAATTTTTCCGGCCCGGTTGTTTACAGGGTAACTGCAGAAAATGGTTCCATACAGGATTATACGGTATTCGTATCACTTGATGCCGGTGATTCAAAAGATATCCTGTCATATTCTATAAATGGCATATCTGGTGTTATCAGCGGCACAAATATCAATCTTACTTTACCCTATGGGACAGACCTCACTTCACTCACAGCAGCTTTCACCCATCAGGGAACTTCAATAAAGATCGGCTCAACTGAACAAACGAGCGGAGTAACACAAAATAATTTTACCAGCCCAGTTGTTTACAGTGTAACTGCAGAGAATGGTTCTATGCAGAATTATACAGTTTTCGTATCACTTGATACAGGAAATTTAAAGGATATTTTGTCATACAGCCTTTCAGGGGTTAGCGGAGTAATAAGCAGTAATACCATTACTGTAGCCCTTCCTTATTGGGCAGACAGGACTGACCAGGTGGCAGCATATACAACATCAGGAAAAACAGTATCTGTGGGACTAACAACTCAGATAAGCGGTGTAACTCACAATGATTTCACCAATCCCGTTGTTTATACTGTTGAGGCATTAAACGGCTCTACAAAAAATTATACAGTAACAGCCCCGCTTAGAAGCCACAAAGATATTATATCCTATTCAATAAACGGCGTACCGGGAGTAATTGTCGGTACTAATATTAACCTCACTTTACCATACGGCACAAACTTAACTTCACTTACAGCTGTTTTTGCTCACCAGGGCACTTCAATAAAGATTGGCTCCACCGAGCAGACAAGCGGTATAACGCAGAATAATTTTTCAGGCCCTGTTGTCTACAGGATAACCGCAGAAGACGGAACAACTAAAGACTATACAGTGTATATTTCCACAATTCCTGGAGATTCAAATGACATTATTTACTATAGTATTAATGGTGTTCCCGGCAATATAATCGGCAATAATATTGGAGTTACATTGCCCAATGGAACGAATGTAAACAACCTAACGGCTGTTTTTACAATAACAGGACTCCGAGCCGAGGTTAACAGCGTTATTCAGACAAGCGGTTCAACTTCAAACGATTTCACAAATCCAGTAACATACAGTGTTTTTGATTTTAACAGTAACACAAAGGACTATGTTGTAACGGTTAATGTAGTGCCTGATACATCAAAATATATTACCTCTTTTGTACTAGGAGGAACGTCCGGCACTATAGTCGGTTCAACAATATCGGTCATTGTGCCATACGGCACTGACCTTTCAGACATTGCACCTACAATTACACATACCGGGGAATCAATCGACCCATTAAGCGGTGAATTGCAGGATTTCACTTCCCCTGTAAATTATACTGTCACAGCTGAAGACAGCTCTTCTTTCCAGTACGTGGTTTATGCAAGCGTTGCAAGCGGGGACATGAAAGATATAACATCATTCAACCTTAACGGATACCAGGGAAGGATTGTGGGCAATGACATAGGCGTAATAGTGCCCTTCGGGACTGACCTTTCAAGTTTAACTGCCTCTTATGTTACAACCGGCGAATCTGTGTGGGTTGAAGCAACTGAACAGACCAATGGCGCCACATCAAATAACTTTATTTCGCCGGTAACATACCGGGTTGAGGCTGTCAATGGCACTACAAAGGAATATGTGGTTAGGGTTGCAGAAGCACCAGATAACAGTGCTGATATTACTTCATTTTCCATAATGGGTATAAATGGAGTAATTACAGGGAATGATATAAATGTTACCCTGCCATATGGAACAAATCCTTCAAGTCTCATTGCTACATTCAATTCTCCGGCAAGAAGTGTAAAAGTTAATACTGTAATTCAAAACAGCGGTAGTAGTTCAAACAATTTTTCAACCCCATTAACATATTCGGTACTTGCTCATGATGGATATACCAGCAAGAGTTATACTGTGAATGTAGAAGTTGCGTTGAATGATGCAAAGGATATTACTGCTTTTTCAATCAATGGAGTTAACGCTGTAATTTCAGGTACCGATATAGATTTAACATTGCCATATGGGACAGATCCATCAAGCCTTATAGCAGTTTTCTCAACATCCGGAGAAAGCACCAATGTGGGCGGTACTACGCAAGTAAGCGGATCAACATATAATGATTTTACTAATCCTGTTGTGTACCAGGTCACAGCAGAGAATGGAAGCACAAAGGATTATACAATAAATGTAGAATTAGCACTTAATGATGCAAAAGACATTGTAAGTTTTTCAATTAATGGAATTAATGGTGTTATTTCAGGAACAGATATTAATTTAACATTACCTCTTTATAAATCATACTTGTTAAATCTTGTTGCAGTATTTTCAATTACTGGAGAAAGTATAGATATAAATGGAACCATTCAATTAAGTGGCTCAACATACAATGATTTCAGAAATCCTATAATTTATAGAGTATATGCAGAAAATGGAACTACAAAAGATTATAATGTTACAGTAAATCTTCCTGTCAATGAATGGATATGGATTTCAGGTAATAATATAGTAAACCAAAGTGGCGTTTATGGCACAAAAGATATAACAGATCCCGCAAATAAACCAGGTAGTCGATCTAGTTCAGTATCATGGATTGATTCATCTGGTAATCTCTGGCTCTTTGGGGGTGCTGGTTATGATAGTGTTAGTGTATCATGGGTAATGCTTAATGATTTGTGGAAATTTGACGGCACTAACTGGACATGGGTTTCGGGAGATAATACTTCATATGATAATGCGATATGTGGTACAAAAAATGTAACAGATCCTACTAATAAACCAGGTAGTCGAGTTAGCTCAGTATCGTGGATTGATTCATCGGACAACCTTTGGCTCTTTGGGGGTTATGGTTATGATTGTTGGTCTGGAGGAGGAGTTGATCCACTTAATGATCTATGGAAATTTGATGGCTCAAACTGGACATGGGTTTCGGGGGATGGTGTAGACAATCAAATTGGAGTTTATGGAACAAAAGGCATAGCAAATTCTGCAAATAAACCTGGTGGTCGAGATAGTTCAGCAACTTGGATTGATTCATCGGACAATCTATGGCTCTTTGGTGGATTTGGGGTAGCATCTTCAACAGTAAGAGCGCGTTTTAATGATCTATGGAAATTTGATGGCTCAAACTGGACATGGGTTTCGGGAGATAAAACTGCAGAACAAAATGGTGTTTATGGAACTAAAGGTACAGCGGCTCCGTCGAACAAACCTGGTAGTCGAACTAATTCAGCATCATGGATTGATTCATCTGGTAATCTCTGGCTCT
>JBHPHB010000183.1:0-5208 GCA_042569985.1 Spirochaetota bacterium
ATTATGAGGAGATATTTTATGAAAAGGATGTCTTTCTCTTTTTTATATGTCTTTCATCCTTGCGAATAACCTTGATAACTTTTTTATCAGAAATTATATCAGGGTCTATTGTATCAATTTTACCCCGCTTAAAATCTTTTGTTAAGGGAATAACGATCCTTGTCTTACCGGGCCAGTTATAATACTTCGTGGAAATTCCGGCATTCTTCCGGTTTAAATTTCTCATTACAACGGACTTATATAACTTTGAAAAATATTTAAGATCCCCCCTGTAAACAGCATTATAATAAGTAATAAAGAATGAGAGAACCTTTGCATGCCTGGTTGAATATTTATACCTGCTTTCCAGGTAACCTGAAATTATTCGGCGGACATTCTTAATATGCCCCACCTTTGCATTCCTGTCTATAATAAAGATATCACCGGACAATTTTTTTGGCTGCTTTTTTGAAACAGCATGGATAATTGAATATTTCATGCGATACCGGTAACGCTTGTTTGCCCTGCGTGTCTTCCTGGCAAGGATCCTTCCAATGGCTTTTATCTCCCTGACGGAAGTCCTCGTTTTATATCTTCCTTTGTAATTAACAAACTTTACCTTCTTAGCTTTTTTAATCTCATCAACATCTACTTCAAGGGCAAATATACTACCGGATATTAGAAGTATAAAAAATACCAAAGACATCCTTTTCATAAAATTTCTCCTCATAATGTTATTAATGTTAACCAATAAAATTACATATATAAATTTCAAGCATGACCACTTACCACTTGCTCAGAGTAAAATGTTGGAATTTGCGTAATTCAAAAAAAATATATTACTTTTTCCAATTTAATATACGCACTTCAATATTTTTATTTTTATTCACAAGTTTTTTAAAATTATTGACATCACCGGGTTTTCCCAAGATAAAATGATATGGGTAAACAATTTTAGGCTTGAATTCCAGAACAGCACTTGCTGCCTGCTTTTCGTCCATAGTATATGGAAGATTCATACAGATAAAAGCGGCATCAATATTTTTAAGATTCCGCATTTCAGGAATATCTTCAGTATCACCGGATACATAAACTCTCTTATCATTTATGGTTACAACATATCCATTTCCCTGCCCCCTGGGATGAAATTTTGTCCTCCCCTTTGTTATATTATACATACCAATTGCTTCAACCTTTATGCCATCCAATTCTTTAACGTCACCATTTTTCATTGCCATAGCACCACCATACTTCTTCTTAACAGCCACCGTACCAACTATTTTTGTATCTTTACTTATAACATCTTTTATTGTTTTGATGTCAAGATGGTCAAAATGTGTATGGGTTACCAAAATATAATCCGGCCTGGAGTACTGCTTATACAACTCCTTGCCCCCCACAGGATCAAAATAGATTGTTTTTTTAGATGTCACTAAAACAAAAGATGCGTGACCAACAGGACAGATTTGAATATCACCTGCAGAAGATTTAATTACATCGCATTTTGAGTTCATTTTTTTTAGAGGTTTATTATCCGTTTTTTTACAAAATGAAACAGAAAGCAGGGTCGTCAAAATTACCATAGAACTTAAAATCTTATAAATGTTTTCCATAGCACCCACCTTTTCACTTTTTTTAAATTTTATTGTAGCAACTAAGCCTGAAAAGAATTATTATATATTTAATGTTTATATTTTTCAAGCAATATTTATAATTTGATCCCTTACTCAGAGTAATTAAGGCTACAAAATTAAAAACTATTTGTTGACTTACCCGGTCATATATCAAATTCTAATCAACATGAAAATACTCATCATTGAACCATTCTTTACAGGCTCACATTCGGCATGGGCCAATGGCATAAAAAAATTCAGTGCCCATGATATCTATATTATAAAATTACCCGGAAAACATTGGAAATGGAGAATGCATGGCAGTGCAATAACCCTGGCAAAAAAATTCAAAAATCTAAATATAAAACCGGACCTGATAATTGCAACAGACATGATTGACCTCACCAGCTTCCTTGCGCTCACAAGAAAAGAAACACATTCAACTCCTGTTATATTATATTTCCATGAAAATCAGCTTAACTATCCATGGTCTCCCAAGGACAGAGATTTAATAAATAAAAGAGACAAACATTATGTTTTTATCAATTATATTTCTGCAATTGCAGCTGATCATATATTTTTTAATTCTAAATTTCACATGGATAGCTTTACAAATGAACTTCCAAAATTCCTGGAATTATTTCCCGATTATAGGGAAAAATCATCGGTTGACTTAATCAAAAAGAAAAGTGAGGTCCTTCACCTGGGAATTGACTTGAAAAAATTTGATGGATTCATTATTGACAAGCAAAGAATAAACACGGATACCATTGTGCCAACAATTCTATGGAACCACCGTTGGGAATATGATAAAAATCCGGGAGACTTCTTTGAGGCACTATATTCACTGGATAGAATGGGATTAAAGTTTAAAGTAGTAATAATCGGGAGAAACTCTGATGTAATATTGGACCATTTCACAGCTGCCGAAAAACGCCTTGGAGATAAAATTGTGAAGTTTGGATATGCAGAAACATTTGATGAATATGCAAAATGGCTCTGGAAATCTGACATTCTACCTGTAACATCAAATCATGATTTCTTTGGGATAAGTATTATCGAGGCATTATATTGCAACACAATACCCCTTCTCCCAAAAAGGCTTGCCTATCCTGAAATTATTCCAATCAAGGATTTTAAAAACTTCTATTATGATAACCAGAAGCAGCTTGTTTCCCTGTTAAAAAAGAGGATTACAGATTTTAATAACATAGATAAATCAAAGCTTAAAAAAAATGCTTTGATATACGATTGGGAAAACATGATAAAAAAATATGATGATAAATTTGAGAAGACAATTGGTGGAAAAAAGTAAAAAAAAAAATGTCTGCCTGATTTTAATCAATCTCCCTTTTTTTTCTGATAATACGAAATGAAACCAAATTATATGAATCCGGACAAAAGGAATTCATAATATTTTTTTCACCCTCCCACGGGAGGTCAGCACCGGAAAAATATAAATTGAGAAAGTCATACACACGGGCATAAAGATATCCACATACTCCTCCTGGATTAAAGGGATCAATTTCAAAACATTGGCCTTCTTTATGACCCCAGGCACAATCATTTGCAACATCAATAATCTCAAGGAAATGCGTATATTTTTCTATTACCGGGAAACCTTTTCCCAACATTGATTTGGCCTGAGTCCTGGTTTTTAAGAAAGTGAAATCATCTTTCTCAAACCGTTTGACCTCTACCTGAACCCTGCCCTCTTCAGGGCAAAGGCCTTTAAATAACCCTTTAGTTTTCTCCCAGGGAAGAATACCTCCATAGTGCTGTGTAATGATTGATGAATGAATCGACTTATAAAGGGCGCCACAGATGCTGTCATGATTACAGTTGGTGACACTGTACGTCTCTCCTTCCTTATGTCCATATGGGCATTCACCTGAGACTTTTACTATCTTAACTTCCTGGTAATAACGGTTTTCAGTTTCAATAATATGCCTGACAAAATCTTCAGCCGTTTTCTCTTCAGGTACGTTCTTATCTTTTTCCATATATTTCTCTTGAGATTGAGCTTACTTTTTTTACAAATTATGCAAAGAACCGCATGTTTTACACTTCACGGTTTCACCTTTAAGGTATATCTTGCCAAATGAAGCGCCGCAGGAATTGCAATGTGTAAATGTTTTTGATCGATCATCAATAGGTCCTGTTACGAATTCACCTGTTTCCCTGTCTATGAAACCTTCAATATCTTTACTTGCCATGGAAAGGGCTATCAATGATTCCACCTCTTTGGTTGGCAGGTTCAGCTTTTCGGAAAGATCTGATAAAGGGATACGCCTGTAAGAATGAATGGTACCATGAAGGATATCAAATTGCTTGTTTCTTCTTCTTATGCGGACACCCAAAACAACAAGAAAAATACCAATGGGAAAGAATAATACAGTGAAGAAAAGCATCCCCATGCTTCCATGTATTTTCCCGGAAACAATAAATACAGTAACAAGAGCAAATATTGAAAGTAAACCGGCCAGTGCTATACTGGAGCCAAAAACTATCAGCAAAATTCCAACACCTGAAAACCTTAATTGCATTCGCTCCAAATCAAATCTTGCAGATAATATGTTCATAGATAAATCCAAGTTCTTTTTTTTTAAACCTTGCAATATATATCCTTGATGTCAAGAAATTTAATGTCTCACATCTCATACCTTTCTTAAAAGCAAAGTACTCCATAGGTTTTCCATTTCATGACGTAAAACTTCAAAGGGCAAATCTGCAATAATTTCCTGAAAATTACCAACCTCAGCTCCATTTAATCCGGAAACAATATACCAATCACTTCCAAATGTTCTGTTCAAATTAAACATCTTTTCAAGGACAAATAAGTTCATGTTTGCCAGTGTCAGATCCGCATTGAAATCCGTATAATCAACGGCATCTCCCGTACGGCAATTAACACTGCGGTGAAGGCCATTGAGCTTTACATTCATCACAGCAGTTTCCACGGCCAGGTTATTGTTATCAACCGCCAGAACTTCAGATGCACCCAGTTTTACAGCAGCTATTGCAAGAATTCCCGTTCCCGTACCAATATCCAGCACCTTACTGATATTATTATCAGCCATGAGGTCAACAAGAAACTGCAGGCATTTACGTGTTGTGTGATGATTACCGGCACCAAAGACAACTCCTGGGTCTATGCGGATTTGCATTTTATTGTTTTTATCTTCCCCATACCATGCCGGGACAACAGTTAAAGGCTGAACTTCAATACTTCTAAAAGTATCAGCAGGCTCCCACAGGTCATAGTCGATCTCTGTTTCGCTTATATACTCATACTCAGAATTCCTGGTCAGAAAGTTGAGGACCTCTTCCTTACCAAAAGAAGAGAAAAATAGATATGAATGTCCCCCTTCTCTCCAACATCCCAGAAAACTTTTAGAAAGGGATTTTGCCGGGAGAGAAACATCCCCCTTGATTTCATATATGAACAACTTCTCTATAGGTTTCAAGAAATTTCTCCATTAAGAAAATAATTATTGACCCCAATACAACAAACATTATCAATTAATAACTCAAAAATATAAATAAATCGTCAAGAAATAACTTAAAGAGTTATACATTTTTACTGAAACAATTTTCATAATATACCGATATGATC
>JBHPHB010000184.1:0-5166 GCA_042569985.1 Spirochaetota bacterium
AATGAGGTTATTGTAATATCAGAAAAAGTTAATGGTTTAGTATCTCTACCTGAAAAAACTGAATACGAGATAGTAAATACAAGTAATTTTAAAGATATTGTAAGCAAACTGGTATCGGAATATAGACTCTATCCTGTTTTGGTTGTTTTCTTCATACATATTAACGATTATCCCAAACTCTATGAACTTTTAACTGTCCTGCCTACACCTGATATTATTCACAAATATGTTATTTTTGGCTCTGAAGATGAACTTAATAATGCAAAAATTCAGGAATTCTATACAATATCAGAATTTAAAACATCTAAAATATCAGAAATAGAATTCAATCTGATTGTGAAAAAGTCTTTTGCTTTAATGCTTGAGTTTTACGACGAGAAGAAGATTCAAAATGAATATCATGCAAAACTTATTGATACAAGACATGACCAGGAAGATTTAATTAATATTGGCAAGGCATTGCAAAGCGAAAAAGACCCTGATAATCTTTTCAGGTTGATATTATTTCTCAGTAAAAAGATAACCGGGGCTGATGCCGGCAGTATTTATGTTGTCGAAGCGGATGAGAATGGAGGTAAGAGGTTAAGGTTTAAATATTCCCATACATTTTCAAGGGAGATTCCCCTTGAAGAGTTTGTTATGGACATGAATAAAAAGTCAATCGCCGGTTATGTTGCTGTCACAGGAGACGTTTTAAATATACCTGATGTTTACAATCTTCCCAGTAGCGCTACCTATTCTTTTAATAAATCTTTTGATAAAAGCAATAATTATATATGCAGGTCTATGCTTGTAGTACCTATGAAAAATCATCTGGATGAGATAATCGGAGTTATCCAGTTAATTAACAGTAAAGAGGATATATTAAATCGCTTGAATTCTGAAGAAAATGAAGCCTTTAATTTAATGCTTGAATCAATAGAGGATTTTGATAATTACGTTGTAACATTTGACAGCAAATACGACAGTCTTCTTGAAGCGATTGCCGGTCAGGCAGCTATTGCAATTGAAAACAATAGGATGATAAAACAGATCCAGAGTCAGTTTGAAGAGTTCGTAAAGGCTTCAGTAACAGCTGTTGAATCCCGTGACCCTGCAACTTCCGGACATTCCTTCCGTGTAGCCGAGATATGCAAGGCAATGGTTGTTGCCATCAATGAGGAGAAGGGTGGCAGCTTTAAAGATGTTGAGTTCAAAGAAAATGAAATTCGGGAAATTGAACTTGCAGCCCTGCTTCATGATTTTGGAAAGGTCTATATTGACCTGAATATATTCATGAAGGCAAAGAAGCTTTTCCCAAAGGATTTGGATAATCTATCAATCAGGCTTGATTATTTATACAGGTTTACCGAGCTTGAGTATAGTATTAAAGAAAAAAATCTCCTTAAAGAAGATAACAAGGGGAAGGTAGAAAAGGAGATAGAGAAATTAAACAAAGAAAAAAAAGATAAGTTAAGTGAGATCAAAGAGATAAAAGAAAAGGTGATTGTATTAAATGAGCCAACTGTAACCGATAGGGACCCGGAAGAAGTATTAAATGAAATAATTGAAGGTATTCAGAAAATGGAATGTTATGATGTTGAGAACGAAAAGGTTGATGTCATTAATAATGATGACAGGTTAAATCTCTGTATAAAAAGGGGCAGTTTGAATCCCCTGGAAAGAAAGGAAATCGAGAGCCACGTTGTCCATACTCATAATTTTGTAAGTAAAATCCCATGGCCTCCGGAGTATAAGAATATTCCCGAGATAGCATTGAGGCATCATGAAACTCTTGATGGTTCAGGCTATCCCAATGGAATTAAGGGGAAGGATAATCTTTTAATCCAGTCAAGGATTATGACAGTTGCGGATATTTATGATGCCTTATCTGCAACGGATAGGCCGTATAAAAAGGCTGTCCCCCTTAAGAAGGTTCTTGAGATCCTAAAAGAGGAAGGAGATAGGGGTAAACTCGATAGTGAACTGGTTGATGTTTTTATTAATCATAGGATATATGAAAAAATTGATAAGAATTCATTTAAGCTTATGGGGAATGCCAACTGTGAATAGATTTGTTAAGATGAAATTGGTTTTTGTATTGTTTTTACTTATACCAGGAGTAATTTATTCTTCTGATAAAATTACGATTATATATACTAATTCATTAAATGGTAATATAGATTTTTGCCACTGTAAGGAGTCGCCAAATGGCGGACTTGTTAAAAGGGCTACTGAAATAAATAAATTAAGGCACCGGTATAAAAATCTTTTTCTATTTGAAACAGGGGATATGTTTTATTATGAAAAGGACTCAATACTTGCAAAGTACATTGTTAAGGCATATAAATATATGGGTTATGATGCTGTTACTTTTGGTGACCAGGAATTTTCGGTTGGTGTAAGTGGATTTCTAAAATATAGAGATGAACTTCCATTTGTAAACAACAATATCAGAATCAAGTACGGCAAAAGATTCAGGAAATTTTTTAAAAGATACATGATTGTGAGAAAAAGTAATTTTAAAATTGGTATAATAGGTACTGTATCCCGGGATACCTTTAAATACTATCCCTCAAAACTCAGGTCTAAAATAAAAATATCTAACCAGGTTAATGAGATAATAAGTGATATTAGTATATTAAAAGGGAAAAAAGTTGATGTAATTATTCTCCTTTCCCATTCCGGCTTTGACAAGGATAAGGTTATTGCAAAAAGGGTCAGGGGTATTGACATAATAATCGGGGGGCATTCACAAACTTTTCTCAAAAATCCCAAAAAAATTGGCAAAACAATTATAGTACAGGCCGGTTCAAATGGCGCTCATATCGGTATTCTGGAGATATTCAGGAAGGGGAGTAAGGCTCTTAAGTTTAGGAATTCGTTCAGACGGCCCGATGAATATCAGCCTGCTGATGATAAATATATAAGAAAACTGATTAATGATTATAAAGAAGAAAGCAGAAAAAAAAACAACCTAAGGTTTGACTGATGTTCTCAAATGGCAATAGATTAATAAAAGATATAATTTCAATTCTCATATTTTCTGCGGTGATAGCTATAATTGCCAATTTAATTAATCCACGAGGTTTTACGTTAGTAAGTAATGATTTTATCAAGAATAAAAAGATTGTCCATATCTCAATAAAAGAGGCAAGAATAAAGTATAGTAGTAAATTGGCAGTATTCGTTGATTCAAGGGTAATAAATGATTTTCGCAAGAACCATATTAAAGGAGCAATTAATATTCCAGCAAACCCTGAATCAATCTCTCTGAAGAAGATTAGAAGCTATTTTAAAATATTAAACCGGCAAAAAGAGCTGGTTATTTACTGCGGCGGACTTTCTTGCGGGACTTCTGAGTTACTTGCCCGGCGGATTATCGGTATGGGTTACTCAAGACATATTTATATAATTAAGGAAGGGTTCCCGGCCTGGTTGAAGTCGGGTTATACAGTTGAAAAATAACCTGTAAAGGATTGATTAAGGATGAGTTTGTTAAAAAAAACAATTAAAGATATAAGCTACGGAAATAGAATTACTGCGGCAATTCGTATTGTCATGGGCCTCCTCTTTGTTTTTTCGGGATTTTTCAAAGTCATTGATCCTGAAGCTTTTAGTAAGATAATAATTATGTATGATATAATTCCACTGGTTCTTGTGCCGTATTGTGCCATTGTTGTACCAGTTCTGGAATTATTACTGGGTATATTACTGGTAGCAGGTTACAAGGTTAAGGCGTCTGCATTTATATCAATGATTCTCATGATTATGTTTTCAATTTTTATTGCAATTAATATTTATAGGGGTGCTTCATTTGATTGCGGATGCTTTGAACTCAATAGGCTTGGCCTTGGTTTTGATGAAACTTTAAGCATAAAACTAGTAATCAGGGATATAATACTTCTGCTGCTTTTTTTAATAGTTTTCAGGGCAAAGAGAAACGTATTTTCGCTGGAGGGTATAATTGAAAAAGCCAGTTTAAAGGATATATAGAGTTAATTCTTTAAGGGTTAATACCGCCTTTCTTAATAAATACAATATCACCAATGTTTTTCTCCAGTAATTCTGCAACAAAGTAGCATTTTACTTTTAGAAGAAAATATAATGGCGTTTCCTTTTTAATGTAACCGGAAATGTTTTCATCAATTAATGTCTCCAGGTTGCCCTGTCCCTTTAAAATTATCATATCGGCAGTTTTAAATTCATCTAAAAAATGATTGGAACATCTGCTAAAGTCAATACCCGGTGTGTTATCTCCTGTATCAATTACTTTGACAAGTTTGTTTAATCCGGTATATTCAGCATCAATGAGGGTTGAATCATTTATTATCGGTTTGCCTCTCACAGAAAAGATTATTTTATCACTGGGCAGGTTTTCTATGAAGAGCTTATCAAATACTATTTCTCCACTGTTATCTCCTAAGAAAAGGATTTTTTCAGAATTATCAATATCATGTAAAAAATCATTGAAAGTGATGTTGTCTATGTGTGTTTCCACTGACTCAATTAATAATTGTTTTATTTCATCTTCATTACTTTCACCGGGAGCTCCATAGTCAATTATGTTGCCTGTGATAGAAATCTTCAAGCTGGACAGAATGGGATCATCTCCTTTTTGAGTTAAGCTCCTGGCAAATGGGAGTAAGCGCATTGCCATGTCGTTGCTGTATTTTTTTATTCTTTCAAAAGGATCAACTATTCCGGTGAGTTCGCATATTCTTGTGTAGGCTTCTCTTCCGATTAAAGGCGGGGATTTGGATGTATCAGATTTGGAAATAACAGTCATTGCGTCCTGTAAAATGGGAAGAGTTTTTTCCTCCTTAATATTCATAACTTCCAGACAATTTTCAATCTGTCCCACAAGACAGCTTAAGCATTTTTTACCTAATTTCATTATAAATACCCGTTTAAGTATTATTGATAAGTCTTTCTTTAATCTTTATGTCACAGACTTTTCTTGCTGGCAGTCTAAGTCAAGAATCTTTTGATGAGTTAGTTTTCATAATAATCAATTGACATACGATAATAATATAATGATTATAGATTTATTATCTAAGATTTGGCTGAATTTCCGCATTATGCTAAAATATATAATTTGTGTTTAATAAGAAAAACGGGATTGGTAGATTGGGCGGAGAATAAGGCAAAGAATGTGAAAGAAACATATTTTAAAAATCGTTGAAC
>JBHPHB010000185.1:0-5054 GCA_042569985.1 Spirochaetota bacterium
TTCCGAGGATGACCAGAAGGCCGGGGGAATTACACCGGACCTGGTAAGGCTTTCAATCGGAATTGAGAATATTGATGACATTATTGATGATATTGACACTGCATTAAAAACAGCTTGTGGAGAATAATAAATGACCATTGTAGTACCGGAAAATTATCATGCAAAATCTGCTCTTCAGAAGCATTGCATATCATGTAAAACAGAAGAAGAGGCATTAAAGGAAGATATCCGTTCTCTGCGGATTGGTATCTTGAATATTATGCCAAAGGCTGAAACGTATGAATTCAATCTTCTTTACCCCCTGGGGCGGTCAATATTGCAGGTCGAACCGGTTTGGCTGCGCTTAAAAACGCATAAGTATAATAGCACCGACGATGAACATTTGAAGGAGCTTTATGTGACATTTGAAGAGGCGGTTGCGGAGAAGCATCTTGACGGCCTCATCCTTACGGGGGCTCCCGTCGAAGAGATTGCCTATGAGGATGTATATTACTGGGATGAGGTAAATGAAATTTTAGATTTCGCAAGGAAAAATATTGCTTCCACCCTGGGTATATGCTGGGGGGGGCTTGCAATTGCCAAAACATTTGGAATTCAAAAGGATGTTCAGAAAAAAAAGATTTTTGGCGTTTTTGAAACTAAAAATCTAATTCCCCACCATAAGATTACGGGAGGGCTGGATGATGTTTTTCTCTGTCCATATTCCAGTTTTTCAAGATTGCCCGACGGGCCCATCGAAAAAGCTCGCGATGAGGGTAAGTTAAACCTTCTTGCCTACTCAAAGGAAGCAGGTTACATGATTTTTGAAAGCCCCGATCATAAGTTTATTGTCCATCTTGGTCATCCCGAATATCCTGCGAAACGACTTGTTGAGGAGTATGAAAGAGATATGGAAAAGGGCAGGGAGGATGTGGAGCTTCCCAAAAACCTGGATATTAAAAATCCATTAAACAGGTGGAGGGGACATTGCCTGGACTTTTTTGCGCAATGGATAAAGCATGTCCATGAGACTACACCACATTAGGGTTATAAGAGGAGTTATGAAAGTTGTTTCCGTAAATATATCACTGAAAAAGGGCACCACCAAAAATCCAGTTGGGGAAATCATTATTAACGAAGACGGAGTAGAGGGGGATGCCCATGCAGGAACTGCTAACCGTAAAGTGAGCCTTCTTTCAAAGGAAAAAATTGATTATTTTTCAAGCAATACGGGTTCGCGTAAATTTGATCCGGGGGATTTTGCCGAAAACATAACATTTTCAGGATTGGAAGAAAGTAAAATATTGATATCCGATAGATTTAAAATTGGTGATGTTGAACTTGAAGTTACTCAGCTAGGAAAAGAATGCCATGGAAATAAGTGTGCAATATTCACTGAGGTAGGCAGTTGTGTGATGCCGAAAGAAGGGATTTTCTGCAGGGTTATAAATGGCGGAAAAGTAAAGCCTGGAGATGATATTGAATATATCTCCGGTTCTTTGAAACAATGAATATAGCAGAGGAGCCCTTTATGCCCATATCAGTAGTTGACCTTTACAAAGATTACCTGCCCCAAACAAACTGCGGTGATTGTAATGAACAGACATGTTTTGCCTTTTCCACGAAGGTAATTGTGGAAAAGTATCCCATTGAAAAATGCCCTCACCTGGGCGATGAAATAGTTAATAAATTACAGGAGGCATTGAAAGCCCAATATGCCTCGGGCAAGTGGGTAAAAAAGGACCCGGCAAATGATGCACTTGAATGGGCAAAATCAAGGTCTTCCTCAATGAAGATTGAGGACCTGCCCAAAAGAATTGGAGGTGTATTGGTTGATGAGGGTAATGGCAAAGCACTCGAATTGCCCTACTTTACCGGGAAGGTTATAATTTCCAGAGATAATATTTTAATGAATGACGGTTCGGATCTTACTACCTATGAAAAGGTTTTTATATATAACCACATTGCCCATGGCGGTAAGAGCAAGCCCTCGGGTGTATGGAAGGGATTTGAGGAATTCCCCAATACTATTTCAAAAATGAAGTCCATGGTTGACCACGTGGAGAGGCCAATTGTAAATAAATTTAGCGGTAATAAAGAAAAGCTTCTATCTGAAGCAAAAAAAATTGGTGCAGAGGATATTACGGGTGAAATTGAATCCTCCGATTTATCACTTCATTTCCTGCCACTTCCTAAAATACCCATAAGGCTGATTTTCAGGGATGCCATAAAAGAAGATAGTATTGATGCACATGTTAAGCTGCTTTTTGATGAAACAGCTATAGAGCATCTTGATATAGAATCTATAGTGTTCCTAAGCGAAAGGCTAAGACAGCTTTTATGCGGTGAAGATGAGTGATACGGAATAAAATTATTATTAATTATTATTCTATACTGCTGACCGTATAGCCTGCTTCTTCCACTGCTCCGGTTAAAATTGAATCATCGACATTTTCGCCAAGTTCAATGCTTGCCTTCCCTTTAAGGAGATTTATTTCAATGCTTTTAACCTGTGTGATTTTTTCAAGCTCTTTCTTAATAGCTCTGGCGCAATGGCTGCAACTCATTCCCTTGATATTGAGTGTTCTGTTCATAATATTTCTCCTGAAAATTTTAAGTATTATTTTTTCGAGATATTAGCAAAAAAACTGTTCTATTGTTCAAATATGTCATTTTTAACTTGACTTTTGTCAAATCATTCAATATACGTATAGGGGGTAGGGGTATATGTCAAGTTTGTTTTTTGTTTTCTTTGAAATTGGGGGACAATATGAAGCAAAATTCACAAAAATGCGCTGTATGCACGAAGCCTATAACTAAAAAACCGATTAAACGCATGGGAAAGCTATACTGTTCATTTTATTGTTCAGAGGTGAACCGTGAAAGGATGGAAAACCTTGACCTGGAAAAAGTTAATTTTGATGAACTTGGAGATGTTATAGGAAATTTCATGAATACCTGCAAGGATTGTGTAATGCCGATTAAATGCAGGAAAGTTCGTGATATTTGCAGCCATTATTTTGATGAGCTGCATGATCATATCAGTACACGGTGGTGCTGCCATGCAATCTTTGGCCTCAGCTGTATGCTTTCCGATGGTTCTGTTGAAATGGAAACTGTGAAGACCACAATTGCAAAGGCCGAGGATATTGTCAGGGAAAATGGATATGTGGGAGTGTCTCCCTGTGTGTTATCCATGGCTGAAGGTGAATTGGTAGGGGACTTCAGGTATGTGGAACGGGAAGATTATCCTCCGCCCCCTCCTGAAGAGATGCATGAACATTACCTTGCCTGTCTTAACTGTGAGAAAGATTTTATGGATGAATGCCTTGAGCTCACTCAAATTGCCGAAGATACATTGCCTGAGATTGATGAAATGTTCGATTTCCCTTACTGCGGCCATTGTAAGTATGATCTTGCTGCCATGCTTCAGAATCCGAAAGTGTCAAAGGGCAAGATAAAGGGAATAGTTGATAAAGCAAGAAAGGTGGCTAAGGAAAAGAAGTATCAGGGCGGGCAGTACCGTATACATTATCTGACGCTGGCAAGGTCAATCCAGGGTGAGGGTATAGAAGTAACTGTTCCTGAAATTCACCTGATGGCAAAAAGTAAAAAGTTAGTTGAAAATGACACTGGGAAAATTGATAGTGTTACATCAGGGGAAGGAGCAGTTGAAATATCAAAATTAGAGTGGACCGGCAACAGCAGTAAAATGTTTGAAGACCTTGTAGCAAGTGTTCCCGCCCCATTTCGTTCATCAACAAAGGATCGCCTTAATGAGGCTATCATGAAAAGGGCCGGTGGTGAAGGAAGGGTTACTGAAAATATTATTTCTGATAGCGTTCGGGAAGTGACCCCCAAACCATTTGTGAAAAGCGCAATGAAAATTGTTGATGCTTTGCGGAATGAGGATTGAGTTCTGATAAATTTCTGTAACAAATTCCAATGTAAGGAGTAAATGTATATGAATACTGAAAATAATAAACATCATCATGATCATAGAAAGGCCCATCATGCGGTTGAATTGAAGGAAAATATGATAAAGCGGCTAAACAGGATTGAGGGCCAGGTTAGGGGCATAGGGAAAATGATTAATGATGATGTTTACTGCGATGATATCCTACATCAAATCTCATCAGTGGAACAAGCATTAAAGGGTGTAAAGACAGTTCTCCTGGATGCCCATTTGAAAAGCTGTGTTATTGAGCAAATACAGGAAGGAAAGGATGAAGTAGTAGAAGAGCTCATTGTGACATTGAGGAAATTTTTAAAATAAGACAAGCATTTTTCTAGAATTGTTATAAAGCGGATGGTACTAATGAAAAAAAATATTATAATAATAATCTTAACTGTTTTTGTTTTTGAAACTGCAAATACTCAACCTGTTAAATATTTTGTGGTTAAAGCTTTGAAGAATAGTCCCATGGTGAAAGCCCAATCCTATAAAGTATTATCATCAAAATATAAATATCGGTCAGAATCGATTTTACAGAAGAATCCGGTTTTCAGTTTCAATTATCAAAATGTGCCTTTGGTAGAATGGCCCACTCTTAACAGTCATGCCATGTCCGGGATCGTTTTGGGATTATCCCAATATATTGCATCTCCCTTTGAAAGCTATTATAGAAAAAAAGTGGCCCAAAAAATTTACCTTTCAGATGTTGAATCATTAAATGAAGTAAGAAATAACCTGGCCTTCCAGGTACAGAGTACATATCATAAATTGCAATTTTTACACGAGAAAAAGAAGATATTAAGGGATAACCTCCTGGTATTAAAAGACATCTTGAAGATAGCTGAATCCCTTGTATCGGTTAATAAAATGAGCAGTTCAAACTTGTTAAAAATTCGAGCCGATAGTTCAATACTTAAAAATAAAATAATTGAAGTTGAAGGTGATATAATAAGTATGAGATCCACAATGGAAAAACTCTGCGGGCTTGCAGTTGATTGGAGTAATTTCGAGAAGGGCAATTCAAAGTGGATTGATAAAAAAAAGGCCCGGGTTGTCCCCCGGGGGTTTCATTTTAAGAATCATCCAATTTATAAGAAAGTATTGTCGATATACAGCTCAA
>JBHPHB010000186.1:0-4931 GCA_042569985.1 Spirochaetota bacterium
CCCACTGCTCAAGAAGGTGATTGTCTTAAAGAAGGTGATTTAATTGGTGAGATAAAGGAAACGGAATCTATAATTCACAGGGTTCTTGTACCACCTGGAGTTAGCGGTACACTTGATTTTAATGTCCCTGTTGGTGAATATACAATTGAGGATGATATCTATCATGTCAGCTTGAATGGAGATACATATATTGGGAAGCTTGCAAATTACTGGCCTGTAAGAAAACAGCGCCCGTTTAAAAGAAAACAGAAATCCGGAATACCCCTAATTTGCGGGCAGAGAATTATTGATACATTTTTTCCGCTTGAGAAGGGTGGCACAGCTGCAATCCCAGGTGGCTTTGGTACGGGGAAAACAATGACACAGCATGCACTGGCCAAATGGTGCGATGCGGAAGTAATAGTATATATCGGGTGCGGGGAACGGGGCAATGAAATGACCGATGTTTTAACCGATTTTCCAAAACTCATCGATCCCAGAACAGAAAGGCCACTGATGGAGAGGACAGTAATGATTGCCAATACATCAAATATGCCTGTTCCGGCAAGAGAGGTCAGTATATATACCGGTGTTACAATTGCAGAGTACTACCGTGACATGGGTTACAATGTAGCAATTATGGCTGACTCCACATCCCGGTGGGCTGAAGCCTTAAGAGAGTTATCAAGCAGGATGGGTGATATGCCTGCGGAGGAGGGTTTTCCCTCATATCTTGCGACAAGGCTTGCTGAATTTTATGAGAGGGCCGGTTTTGTTGAGACGCTATCCGGAAGGAAGGGAAGTATTACCACGGTTGGGGCAGTATCGCCGCCGGGGGGTGATTTTTCTGAACCGGTAACTCAGCATACAACAAGGTTTGTGCGCTGTTTTTGGGCCCTTGATAAGATCCTCGCTGACGCAAGGCATTATCCTTCCATAAGCTGGATAGATAGCTACTCTGAATATCTTGAGGAAATCAGCCAGTGGTGGTCCGAAATGGATAGTGAATGGCTCGATATAAGGAAAGAAGCGATCAATATACTTCTGGAGGAAAACAGGCTTGAACAGATTGTTAAGCTTGTGGGCCCTGATGCTCTGCCAGTGGAGGAAAGGTTTATACTTTTCTGTGCGGAGTTATTAAAAAATGGATTTTTACAGCAGAATTCATTTGATCCCAATGATATGTACTGTTCACCTGAAAAGCAGATTAAGCTTTTAAGAATAATTATTATGTTTTACAAAAGTGGGAAGAATTTAATTGAAAAGGGTGTCCCTCTGGGAGATATCACATCTCTTGAAAATATTCCAGAACTTTCAAGATTAAAATCTGAAGTAAGCAATAATGAAGTTAAGAAGATTGATCTTTACTGGCAACAGCTTAAATCTGATCTTGAATCTCTTGAGAAGAGTGGCCACCCCCAAGCCTCCAGGAGTGGGGATTAAGAGTGAGTTTTTATTAATATGAGAAATATATATGTTTAATGAAATTGAATATACAGAACTTTCAGTGATCAAGGGCCCCCTTGTATTTATTGAGGGTGTAAAGGATGTAGGATTTGGAGACCTGGTTGAATTAAGAGATGGCAATGGCGATATCAGGATCGGACAGACTATTGAGATAGGAGAGGACAAGGCAATAGTACAGGTTTTTGAAGGAACATCGGGTTTGTCACTTAATGAAACAAAGTCAACATTTCTTGGAAAGCCCCTGGAGATTCCCGTTAGCCGTGATATGCTGGGTAGAGTCTTTGATGGGTTGGGAAGGCCCATCGATGGGGCCCCCCAGGTAGTATCGGATAATTTTGTTAATGTAAATGGCCTGCCAATAAACCCCTACAGCAGGGAGTATCCCAGGGATTTTATCCAGACGGGAATTTCTGCTATTGATGGTATGAATACGCTTATCAGGGGCCAGAAACTGCCGGTGTTCTCCGGTAGCGGTATGCCCCATAATATGATAGCCGCCCAGATTGCACGGCAGGCAAAGATCCTGACCTCGGAGGAGGAATTTACGGTTATATTCGCAGCAATGGGAGTAAAATTTGACGTAGCAAGTTTTTTTATTGAGTCCCTTGAAAACAGCGGTGTCCTTGATACTTCCGCAATATTTTTAAGCCTTGCCGACGCCCCATCCATAGAAAGGCTTATTACCCCCAGGGTGGCCCTTTCCCTTGCCGAATACCTTGCATTTGATGAAGAGATGCATGTGCTTGTAATTCTTACGGATATGACAAACTACTGTGAGTCACTACGCGAATTATCAAGTTCAAGAGGAGAGATACCTTCAAGAAAAGGTTATCCCGGGTATGTTTACAGTGATTTAGCTTCCATCTATGAAAGGGCAGGCAGGCTAAAAGGAAAGAAGGGTTCCATAACTCAGATTCCAATACTTACAATGCCCAGTGATGATATATCACATCCTGTTCCAGACCTTACAGGATATATTACGGAAGGCCAGATTGTGCTTGAGAGAGAGCTCTTTAACAGGGGAGTATATCCGCCTATAGCCGGGTTACCTTCATTATCACGTCTTATGAAGGATGGTATAGGGAACGGCCGGACCAGGCAGGATCATGCTGGTTTGGCTGCACAGCTGTTTGCCTGTTACGCAAAGGTAAAGAGAATCAGATCACTTGCCTCCATTGTTGGAGAAGAAGAACTGTCCCAAATGGATAAAGAGTACCTTGAATTTGGTAAAAGTTTTGAGGATAACTTTTTAAGCCAGGGTAATAATGAAAACAGGACAATTGAAAGAACCCTGACGATTGGATGGGAAGTTTTATCTAAACTTCCCCGGGAAGAGCTATACAGAATTTCCAGGGATGATATTGGTAAATACTACATACACCAAAAGGAGAATGAATAGAAGTGGCAAGAGTTGACGTTCCTCCGACTAAGTCAAACTTAAGAAAAATAAAGGATGAATTATCCTTTGCCAATGAGGGATTTGATCTGCTTGAACAAAAAAGAGAAATACTTGTAATGGAGATTGTTAAGCTTGTTAACAGGATAAAAGATACAGAAAAAGATCTCAAAACCGCATTGAATGATTTGTATCAGAATTATAGAATATCGGCGATGGAGATGGGATCTGAAATAATTATATCAAAGGGATTGCACGAAAAAAAAAGATATGAAGTTTCTGTTGAAAGCTCAAAACTTATGGGAATAATGATACCTGAAATCAAACTTGAAGGCTTAGATATCTGCCTGGAATCCGGTCTCTTTGGTACAGGTGTTATGTATGATTTAACAAAAAAGAAATCCCTTGAGGTTATTGTTCTTCTGGCAAAATATGCATCAGTTGCCAAATCGAGTTTTTTACTTTCAAGGGAATTAAAAAAAGTCCAGCGAAGGGTCAATGCCCTCGAAAAGATATTTATCCCCCAGTATGAGGAATCTAAAAAGTATATTACAGACAGACTTGAAGAGATGGAGAGAGAGGAGTTCTTTATCAAAAAGATGATTCGGGAACTTGGATGAATAATAAAATTGCATTGATAATTGAGAAGCTTTCATTACTGAAAAGAAAACAGAAGCCAATATTTTTTGCGACAGTATTTCTGATTATAATAAATATTATTATAATAATATTGAGCATAATACTTTTTGTTAAATTCTTCGAAAAGATTAAATAAAAAATGATTTAATCTTACATAGTTTTACAATCATATGAGTATGTAATTTCCAGTTGTAAGTTTGCAGGGGGTGTCTAATGCCTGGGTTAAGGTCGAAATTTGTAAGGATTATTCCCAAAATTGGATTATTAGTATCCATTCTATTCATTTTAATAATTTTAAATGATGAAGTTGCAAAGTTTCTTCTAAAAGTATTTGGGATTGTTTTCACTTCATCCAATGAAATTTTAACTTTGTTCCTTATTACTGTTCCGTCCCAGAATTGGTGGTGGCATTTGCCTCTTGTTGGACTGGTATTGCTGGTCACAAAAATTGTGGGAGGTATAATTGCCGATAAAATAAAATTTCCCCTGGGAATCGTTGCCTTTTGTGTTGGTATAATCATGGGAATAATTGGCGAATTGTTTTCAATAAATTTTGTAGTACAGATTCATAAATTCAATTTTAATTCATCGGTTTTTAGTTCCTGGTTAGTACATATGGGGGATATGGTGGCTGGCCTCATATTGCTTGGGATTGGTTTGGAAACATCCCCTAAACAGTTTCTGTCGGTTGGTAAAACATCATTTAAAATGGCAATTGTGGGAATGGCCATACCATTTATACTCACCTTTGTTGTAGTATTTCCATACCTGTATTTTGGAAATAACAACTTTCAAATATCTGCCATATTGTGGGCCTCGTTTGCCGCAGGGGCAGTGTTGATGGCCACATCTGTCGCCTTTAAGGGTGCTATTTTTGCATCTCTCGGCCTTAGGTGTACTAAGCTTTCCCGAACCATATTTTGCAGCGGGGTCGCTGATGATGTAATGAGCATAGTTTTTTTTACTATCCTCACAACATTGTACAGTGCATTTAAAACTGGTTTATCAATCAATAATATAAGTGGAATTGCAGTAATTGTTTTGGCTAACTTTTTGCTGATTATTTTCACCTTTACCCTGGGGGAGTACTGGGCGCGTCTTTTTTTAGTTTTACTTGGGCGTTATCGATGGGCAAGATATACAATCCCCATTATAAATTTTTTATTTTTTGTTTTGCTGGGAAAGAAGTTTGGGATTTCCATAGTATCCAGTGCTTTTTTTGCCGGGTTAATGATGAGTCCTCATGATGTAGTAAATTATCTTGATGAAGTAAGATACAAGCCTTTCCTGTCTCAACTAAAATGGATACGTTATGGTGCCATTGTAATAGCAGAGGAATGTGATGATGAAGAAGAGTACCATGAGGCTTTAAACAGGATGGGGATACACCTTATTGATCAGTGGATTGCGCCGTTGTTTTTTATTGTCACCGGGCTTATGGTTCCTGTCC
>JBHPHB010000187.1:0-4889 GCA_042569985.1 Spirochaetota bacterium
ATCATTGCCAGGGGATTACGGAGCTGCCAGGAATATAATACCTGCTGGTTAATTCCATCCAAACGGTAGTAGTTTGTGATAAGCGTATCAAGATTGCCTATAATATCATTTGTTATATCAACATCCAGCTGTTTACTAAGGTTAGTTACATACATATTGAACAATAAACCAATTTGGGGATTTATTGACTGAAGGATAAGGGGAAGCTTAAGCCAGAATGCATTAAGGTCCAATCTTGAAACCTGATAAGAATAAACATCTGCGGGCACATATGCCAGACGGTGATTAGCCGGTACTGGTTTATTATCAAGAAGAGTCCAAACCCCCCTTTTACCTGCAGAATTTTTAATTAAATAATTCATTTCAAAACTGCCCTGACCCAAAACTACATCAAAGGAGATTTTATCCAATCCGTCTATACCCAGATTATACAGAACTGTTGGCATATGAAACTTTGCCTGTACATTTATCTTCTTTTTCTGCCTCATATTCTTTATGATCTGCTTTACAAAACCATCAGTTAACTCAAACTTTATTGACGGAGGCTCGGCCTTTTCCGCGGGTAATTCACTTTTCAACTTAATTATACATTTTTTAACCCATTCAATGTTATTTGAAAGAACCATTGTATTTCCATAAAAGCTCTGAAAGTAAGGTCCAACTTTCTTACTTTTAATATTTGCACTGGTATTTTTATTTTTACCGAAATATTGAATATACTCCACTCCCTGGAAACTGCGCCGCCTGGGGACCCTTAATGCTTCATCAATTTCACTGAGCTTCTCATCTATAGTAACAATCCTTTCATAACTTTTTTTATCCATTGATGTCATAACAAAAAAATTGATGTCTTTATTCAACTCTTTCATGGATAAAGCTATCACCAGTTCTCCCTTTATCATATTAATAGATTCCCACTTCAGTTTGGCCATTTCTTTCCCGCTCTTTTTCCCTGATTGGCTGCTCTCAATGAAGGCCCTTTTAATGGACATCATTAAACTCTGGTTATTCAAAAATGGCTTCATCTCAACACTATTCCAGAGTTTACCAATGGGTGAATCCTCGATTGCCTTAACAAAATTTGAAATATCAGAAAATCTTAATATAATTTTTGATTTTTTATCAACAAGGCTGGACCGGTCGTATGCATGAAGTCCCTGAAAACTGCAGATTATTAAAATCAATAAAAGTTGGATCTTAAATATTTTCATATTAATTTTTAAAGCTCCTTTTATTTATTTCTATTGGGATTATTTGGCGGATCAAGATAAATAAATCCTGATTGTGAATTTGTCTCGTCATATGCAAAAATATCAACATGGTCCAATAAAAATTTTACGTAGTGCACGGGAATTGCGAAATTTAATCCCTGCATTGTACGGGCACTCATATTAATAACTCCGATTATCTGGCCATTACTGTTGAAAAGGGGCCCCCCCGAATTGCCGGGATTCACCGATGCATCAACTTGAAGATATACTTTTCCCGAAAACATACGGCCGCTGTGGCTGACTACACCCTGGGTTACAGTCCGTTCAAGGCCAAGGGGATTCCCGATTACAAATATTTTTTCTCCCACTTTAACCCTGTCATGAGGGCTCAATATACCGGGCACTATAATCTTTTTAATATTTTCCTTCACCTGAAGAACAGCAAGGTCATGAAAAGGGTCCAATGCGACAATGCGAACTTTCTTGTGAATGGTCCTTTTTAATTCTGAGCCCTTCTTTTCAAACCGGGTTACCGTAATATGTTTCTGCCCTTTAATGACATGGAAGTTCGTCACGACATATCCCCGTTTATTAACGAAAAAACCCGAGCCCAAACCGCGAGGTGTACGCACCAGCACTACTGACGGGGCAAAGCTTTGAAACCCTTCACTTGTAGTAAAGGGCTTTAGATTTACAGCTCTATATAGATTAGTGCTCTTATTGATTACAGGTTTTTTGAGATCCCTGTCTTTCGTTATCTTTAAAACTTCCTGTGCAGGTATTCTAAGCAGGTCATAACCAATATCCACAATAACGACCTTTATGCCCCTCTTAACTATTTGCCCCTTTATAATAACACCGCCCTTAATCCTGATTATTTCGGCATTGACTAATGACCCAAATCCAAAGAAAAAGACAAATAGAAATAAAATGATATTTATTGACATAGTTTTCATAATTATTAACTTATATTAATTTTTGTTTATATTCAAGAATAAAACAGATAGCTTTGAAAATTTGAGTAATTATTTTTACTAGACTATAAAAATCAAGAAATTAAAAATTAATTTGCGCAGTATTATTTTCAATTTAAAAACAGCTTTTCCATTGTTTGAAATTATTATGACATAATAAGTCTTTTTAAGTTACTTTATTAGGGCGGTTAAGCATAAAAAATTGATTTATGCATTAAAGTACTCGACTTCATTGAAGTAATAAAAATAGTTACATAATCTTAATATTAAGGAGAAATCTCATGAGTGACGAATATCCAGAAATAGTTCATACAATAAAAAATTTCTTAAGCAATAAATCAAAAGTTGTAATTACAGTTGTCATTGTTTTCATTGTTATTCTGCTTCTCAATCCATTTGTAATAATTGGAGCCGGTGAGAGGGGTGTAGTGCTGAACTTCGGCGCTGTGCAGGACAAGATATTGGGTGAAGGCATTCACATTAGAATTCCCATTATGCAGAAAATAGTCAATATGGATGTAAAAATACAGAAATCACAAACAGATGCTGAAGCATCAACCAAGGATCTCCAGGATATAAAGTCAACAATTGTTGTTAACCACCATATTGCAATGGACAAAGTCAACAAAATATATCAGAGTATCGGAATATATTATAAAGACAGGATTATCGACCCCTCTGTCCAGGAGGTGGTAAAAGCAGTAGCTGCAAAGTATACAGCTGAAGAGCTCATAACCCAGAGGGACAAAGTAAGCAAAGAGATAAAGGACCTTCTACGGAAAAGGCTTTCAAATTATAATATAGTCGTTGACGATTTCTCCATTGTTAACTTCAAATTCTCGGAACAATTCACCCAGGCCATTGAGGAAAAGCAAACTGCCGAGCAGAAGGCCCAGAAAGCATTGCGCGATCTCGACAGAATCAAAATCGAAGCAAAACAGAATATTACACGGGCACGGGCCGAGGCAATCGGTTTACGATTGCAGAGAAACGAGGTTTCCAACAAGGTCCTAAAACTGAGAGAAATTGAGGCAAAGATAAAGGCCATTGACAAGTGGAACGGCGTTCTGCCAAGCGTTACATCCGGTGCAGTTCCATTTATCAATGTCGGGAAAAAATAAAGGATTAACTAATTTTGCTCTGACCCCTAACAAAGTTTTTTGCATGTACATTGTTTATATGACCAAATTAGTTTAATATGAAAAATAGACAAATGGGATTTGAGATCATAGATGAAATAACAATGGCCGATATTGCCTTCAGAGCCTATGGCAACAATCTTGAAGAACTTTTCATATCCGGGGCCGGGGCAATTATGCATATCCTTCTGGAAAGCCCCCATGAAATAACTGGAGATAAATCTCTTGATTTTCAGATTGATGAAGAAAATATTGAATTTTTATATTTTGAATTTCTTCAGAAAATAATATACTATAAAGATGCCCATCTCATTTTGCTCCTTCCGGAAAAAATAAGTATTGAGAAAAAACCAACAGGTTACTGTCTCCTCTATAAAGGAAAGGGCGAAAAAATTAATAAAAATAAACATAAATTTAAAACTGACATTAAGGCAGTCACAATGCATAACCTGAAAATTGGGAAACATGATGAGATATGGATTGCCACTACTGTTGTGGATGTATGAAATACATGGGGTCAGAGCAATAAATTAACAGAATAATATTAATACTTAGGTGAGTAAGAAAATATATTTTGGTAAATATTTTTTTATTTTCATTTTGAAAGTAATGGAGCTCAAGGCAAGAGTAAATTATATGGCAAAATTTATAATCTAAAATTGATGGGATTTATAACTTTTTATTAATATTACATGTTATCAGAATTTTCATTTTCATTATGTATATTTATAGCAAGAAACTTAACAGATAAAACTTCTATGTGATCAAATAAATTTAAAATTTTCGATCATATTTTATGAAGCTTTTCATATTCAATAAAAGCCAACATACGTTCTCTGAATGTATCTCCTAGATTTAAAAAATATTCGTGATGCGTAATTTTTACTTTTGATTCGTATTTCTCATCCAGGTAATAATTGATACTACCATATTTGTAATCCCTTGGATCCTTAACAATACTTTTCCTAACAGGATTATACCCTAAATACCATAAAAGTTGTCTCAGATAAAACTCAGGATCTTCTTGATATTCTACAATCTTATCCTTAAATCTTTCATTCCAGAAAGCTCCCTTCCTATTCATTTTTCTGTTATACTTCTGAGCATATTTTGACTTAATAAACTGCATTATTCTTGAAATTGATTCACCTCCCTTTACCGTTCTTATTATAAAATGGAAATGATTATCTAAAATTGCATAAGCTATCAACTCAAATTCATACTTCCTTAATGTCATTTTCATGATTTCAATTAAAATATCTTTAAATATTGATTGCAGCATTAAATTTTTTAGATTGTGGCATCTTGAATAAACATGATAAGTTAGTTCTGGCAAACACTCTCTCTGGGGTCTTGACATTGTCATCTCCAAATTTATCTAATTTATGCTTCTATAGATATCAACGAATAAGAATCATAAATGATAAAAAAAAAATAAAAAAAATAAAAAATCAGTACCAAAAAAAAAAGCAACAATGAGGAAAGTTTAAAATCGGGGTCAGAGCGAAACTCGGGGTCAGAGCGAAACTCGGGGTCAGAGCGAAACTCGGGGTCAGAGCGAAACT
>JBHPHB010000188.1:0-4873 GCA_042569985.1 Spirochaetota bacterium
ATGAAAAAATTAGAATTATAATTAAAATTGGGATGAATTTTCTTTTATGCATTTAAATGTCACTCCTCTTATGTTTTAAGCTTTGTTAATGGATATTTAATAGATTTTTACGATTTTTTCATTTAAATGATCAGTATGGAATTATCAAACAAGGTTACAATGTAATGCTATATTTTAAATACTCATTTGTGAATATAATAATCATTAAAAAACTCGAAAATAAAGGTTTCAGGTATGTGAATTTAGTCAATTATTATTTTAATTCACTCTAATATTTCTTGACTTCTTTCAATGTTTTGATAGTATAAGAATACTTCAAAAAAGTATATTGAATTCAGAGTTTTTATTTTGCATGGAATTTAATTGTATTGTTTCAATAAAAATTTAAAGGAGATTTTTCTATGGTTCGTGTAAAATCATTGGCATTATTTTTAATAGTATCAGTTTCTTTTGCTGCGTTTTTTTCCTGTGCTTCAAAAAAGAAGAAGTTTTCAAAAATTAAAAATGGCCCCGGGAAGATTTATTGGGATGATAAATCACTTAAAGGACAGGGTAATTTTGTTAATAACTCAAAAGAGGGAAAGTGGATTCTTTTTTATCAAACATCTGGCGAAAAGATGGGAGAAGGAATATATTTAAAGAATAAGCAATCGGGCAAATGGGCTTTTTTCCATAAGAACGGTAAAATACGACTGAAAGGAGTATTTGATGATGCACAGAAAAAAGGTCCCTGGGAAGCACGTTATGATTCGGGAGAACTATTCTGGAAGGCAAATTATAATATCATTACTTTTGTCGTTGCGGGAATGACTATGAAGTCCGGTGCTTTGGAGGGAGAGAAAATTACTTACTATAAATCGGGTAAGACATGGAAAAAAGAATTTTTTAAAAAGGGTAAGAAGACCGGGAAGTCAATTGAGCTATATGAAGATGGGAAAAATAAGGAAATATCTAATTTCAGTGATGGCAAGGATAATGGTAAGTATACAAAGTGGTTCCCCAATGGCAAAGTGTCAACAGCGGGATCATTTGTAAATGGGAAAAAGAATGGTACATGGAAAAATTATTTTATAAACGGAAAACTTTCATCTACTGGCAGCTTCTTAAATGGAAGTACAAATGGTAAGTGGCGGTTTTATTCAAAAGTTGGATTACTACAGAAAGAAGGAAACTTTTTATCAGGTAAAGAATCGGGCTTGTGGTCATTTTATGAGTATGTGAAGAGGAGCCGCAAAGTTGCCATGGCACTTTCGTTAAATGGCGGAATGATTTCGGGCGGTATCAGCAGGGTATATAAAAACGGTAAATTGAAAGGGCAGGGCCAATTGAGGTTGACTGTGCCAAAGGGAATTTATGGAATGTATAAGGGAAGCAGTCTTGTTAAAAATGTTTACTTAGGCCAGGTGCCTCAGGATATACCCAAAAAGAATATATTTTATAAATGGACAGGTAAGTGGAAAGATGTTTTACCCCATGGCAAGTGGACAGAATATTATCCCGATGGAAAATCAAAAAAATCTGTGGCCGAATATATGATGGGTAAAAAAATGGGTGCCTATAAGGAATATCACCGCAATGGAAGGATTAAAGCTGAGGGTGAGTACATGAACAACAAGATGAATGGCATGTGGAAGTTTTATGATGAAGACGGATCCCCTGATAATTCCAGGTCCGGAAGATACATGTTTGGAAAGAAATCCAGGTTTTAATATTGTTTAAAAAGGAGTACCATGGATCCAATTTCATGTTTACCGGATGGTAAAATTGTCGATAAAGGCAGAATGAGTAAAAAGTTTCTCAGTCTAAATATCACAAGCTTTACTGAAGCCTGTGAATATATTAAAAATATGCCCTACGGTTATACTGCATCATCAGATGACGGCTATATTTTATTTACTGAAAATATGGGAACCTGTGAAGAAAAACACAGCGTTGCGGCTGAACTGGCATTTGAATTGGATATTCCCGTTGTTAAAAAGATCGGTGTTTATAAGCTCAATGATGAAATTGTTACAGGGGTATCAAATATTTTATCTCAATATAGTATATCCTATATGCCTCAAAGCCATTGTTTTCTTACATATGGTGAATTCAGGGTTGATTTAACCGAGGGAAACTGTAACGGCAAAAATAAAACAATTGAGGATTATATTGATATACATGATGTATCATATAAAGCAACTGGCGATGAAAAAAATGCTCTCTGGGAGAAGTCTGTTGCCAATGTATTAAAGAATGATGCTGCTTTTTCAAATATGACCCTGGAGAAAGTTAAATCTATAAAAAGTGAATTAAACGAATTAATGCAGTCAAAATGTAATTGTTTAATATAAAAATACCTGTTCATTATTTTAGAATGCAGCAAAGTATATATTCTTGACAGTATTTCCTTGTAGAAATATATGACACAAAATAGTAACTTTTAATAATATACCAATATTATTAAAAGTTTTGAGGGATTTTATGAAAACTAAAGTATTATTAATATATCCGGAAACACCAAATACCTATTGGAGTTTCAAGTATACCAATATATTTACAGGCAAAAAGGCTGCCTATCCGCCCCTTGGTTTACTTACCGTTGCAGCATTACTTCCGGATAATTATGAACCGACACTTATTGATCTAAATGTTGAAAAATTAAATGATAGAGATGTTATAGAGGCCGACCTGGTGTTTGTTTCGGCAATGATTGTCCAGAGAAGGTCTTTCAATGAAGTTGTAAGTACATGCAACAGGTTGAATAAACCGGTTGTTGCCGGGGGACCGCTGGTAACATCCAATTATAAAGAAATTGAGGGAGTTGATCACCTGGTACTCAATGAGGCTGAAGTAACCCTTCCTGAATTTCTCAGTGATTATGAGAATGGTACTGCAAAAGAAATTTATAGTGATACTACAAAACCTGATATAACTAAAACTCCCATACCCAGGTTTGATCTTATTGATGTTAATATATATAATTCAGTTGTGTTGCAGTATTCAAGGGGCTGTCCCTTTAAATGTGAATTCTGTGATATAATTGAAATGTTTGGCCGTAAAACCCGGACGAAAACACCTGAACAGTTTGTACGAGAAATGGATGCACTTTATGAAGCAGGTCACAGGGGGTCGGTATTTATTGTTGATGATAATTTTATCGGCAACAAGAAAAATGTAAAAGAACTTCTTCCGAAAGTAATTGAATGGCAAAAGAAGAATAACCATGCCTTTTTATTTTTTACTCAGGCAAGTGTTAACCTTGCAGAAGATGAAGATTTAATGAGCCTCATGAGGGATGCGGGATTTAACATGGTTTTTCTTGGAATTGAAACACCAGTTGAGGAAACCCTTCTTCTCACACAAAAAAGACAAAACACTAAAACCGGACTTCTTGAGAGTATCAACAGGATCCAGGAGAAAGGAATGGAGGTTACGGGTGGATTTATTCTTGGATTTGATAATGATCCTGAAAACATTCAGAAAGCCGGCATTCCCACGGCTATGATAGGTTTGCTTACCGCATTGCCCATGACCCAACTTTATAGAAGGTTAGATTCGGAAGGCCGAATAATGAGGAATTCATCGGGAAATAATACACATGACCTCATGATAAATTTCAAGCCAAAAATGGATATAGATAAACTGGTTAATGGCTACAAGGGGGTTATAGGAGAAATATATAAACCCCGGGTTTACTTTGAGCGTTGTTTAAACCTTCTGAAAAATCTTCCCCATACTCAAAATTCATATGGCGGGATAAATTGGCCCAAATTTAAAATGGGCTTCAGGGCTTTTTTCTTTTCAACTGTGGGTCAAACTTTTACCAGGTATGGATATAGGTACTGGGAATTTATAATTAAATCTTTAATAATGAGGCCTGCTCTTTTTAACAAGGCAATAAAAATGGCCATATGCGGGCACCATTTTTTTAAGATTACCGATGAGATATTGGCTGTTGACGGGTTCAAGAAATACCTTGATAGGATTATTGAATCTCTTCAGTTTAAAAAAGAAAAAATATCTATCAATAATATTGAGGAGTCCCTGAAGGAGATTTTAATATTTCGTGATAAGATACTTACGGGTATACAGAAAAAATATCAGGGTTTCAATGAAGACCTCCATTGTCATCTTGATGAGTCTTTGGGAAAATTAGATGAAAACCTGAAGTCATATATCGATAAGGTGAGTAGTTCAATAAAATTCAGGATTGATAAACTTTCAAATGAAAAAATTGAGGGTTCCCGCCTGGAGCTTATTAAATACCGCAGCAGGATGGCAGTTTTATTAAAGAGTAGATACAGCAAGATGCATCATGATATTCATAAATATACCGATGAGTTGTTTAAAAAATATATCAAGAAAATCGATAATATCATTCTTCATTGATAATCGAATTTTATATAAACAGACCTTCTAGGGCGGCCATGCAAATTGCCGCCTTTTTTTAGTTTTAATGGGAATTCAAATGAAAGAAGTTAAAAGTTTTAAATGCATAAAATGCGGCAATTGTTGTAAAGTAAATGGTTATGTTAGATTGAGCATTGGAGAGGAATTAAGAATTGCCGGTTTTTTAGATATTTCTGTTTATGAATTTACTGATATTTACACAAAGCTAACGGATAACAGAATGGAGTTAAGCCTGGTTGAAAAAGATGATGGAAGCTGCATTTTTATTACAGAAGATAATTTATGCGGAATAAATGAAGTAAAACCTCAGCAGTGCAGGGAGTTTCCATTGGCATGGAGTTTTGATGGTTATAAAAAGATTTGTTCCGGCAGTAAGAATCTATGACAGGAATTTTTCCTTATGAATATATAATAATAAAAACTTTAATTTGAATAATTAACGCAGATTTTTTTACACTCCAGTTTTTTCCTTTCATTATTA
>JBHPHB010000189.1:0-4788 GCA_042569985.1 Spirochaetota bacterium
GCATATTCGTAATGATTTAATCATATTACAAGTAATTTTTATGGCAACATATATAATTTGAATTGATTGTTTTTTTACAGGTTTTTTATATATGTAATGTTATTCGCCCATGTAAAATCGTTTTATTAAAAACTAATGGACAAAATTTAAGTTCAAAATATTTATGATTAATTCAAAAATTTCGATGGAGGTATCCTTATGGATAGCCTGGGAATAAATATTGGTTCAACCAGTATAAAGGTTGTTCATCTAAACGATAACAATATTGTTTTTTCAGAAGTTGTTGCTCACGAGGGTAATTTTTTAGATACTTTAAAATCAATTTTATCCAATAATAATTTACCTGAAAACATAAAAACTGCAGTAACGGGCACTGAAGGCCGTTATCTCATTAATGTTAACAATATAATTGAATCGGTATGTATTGAAAAGGCCTTGAACGAACTCAAGTATGATGTTGATGCCGTTGTTTCTCTTGGCGGAGAGGACCTTGTCGTTTATACCATTGATTCAGAGGGAAAGATAGTTACCAATTTTTCAGGAAACAAATGTGCTTCGGGAACGGGCGAGTTCTTTAAGCAGCAGCTTGGCAGAATGGATATGGTACTTGACAATGTAAATGAAGTCCCTGAGACCTGCCAGGTCCATAAGCTTTCTTCCAGGTGTTCAGTTTTTATGAAAAGTGACTGTACCCATAAGATGAACAAGGGTGAGGCCACCAAGCAGGACATAGTTGTATCCCTCAGTAATGTCATGGCAACCAAGGTGATTGACTTTTTAAAGAGGGCCAGAATAACAGAAGGAAAGGTTTTACTTGCAGGGGGGGTAACAAACAATAAGTTTATTGTTAAATACATAAATGAAAAACTTCCGGACATTGAATTTATAGTCCCACCGGAAGCTCATTACTTTGAGGCCTTCGGAGCCGCACTTTTAGCTAAAGAAGCCGGCAGTGTTCTTCCATCTCTGGAAAATATATCAAAACCCTATAAAATTGATTTTGGCAGGTACAGTTCACTAGACACTGCCCTGGGCAAGGTGAAGTATCTTGAAGCAAAGAGGGGTAAAATCAGAACAGACGCAGAGTACATCCTTGGAGTGGATGGCGGTTCAACCACTACTAAATGCGCTCTCATTGATATTGAAACCGATGAAATTGTTGCAGCCCATTACGGGCGGACTCATGGTGATCCGGTAAAATCTTTAAAAAAATGTCTTATAGAAGTAAAGAAACAGATAAAGGAGCAGGTGGGAGATACAAAGCTTAATATTACTCTAGCCTCAACAACAGGCTCGTCAAGGGAAATACTGGGAGTATTTCTTGAAACACCTGCTGTTTACAATGAAATAATTGCCCATGCCGTGGGTGTTACATATTTTAAGGAAGACATAGATACAATTTTTGAAATTGGCGGGCAGGACGCTAAATATGTTTTCTTAAAAAACAAGGTCCCCATTGATTATGCAATGAACGAGGCTTGCTCAGCCGGGACCGGTTCATTTCTTGAAGAGTCAGCATCGGGTGATTTAAATATTACAGATGTCAGGGACATAGGAGATATTGCCCTTGCCGCTGAAAATCCGCTTAAGTTTGGAGAGCACTGCTCAGCATTTATTAATTCCGATATTAGAAAAGCTATTCAGCTTGGTGCAACACGTGAGGATATTACTGCGGGCATTATAACTTCAATTGTTTCAAACTATCTTAACAGGGTAGTGGGAAACAGGTCCATTGGAAAAAACATAGTCCTCCAGGGAGGGGTTGCAAAGAATAAGGCTGTTCCTCTGGCTTTTGCAATGCTTCTTGATAAGGAAATAACAGTTCCTCCCGATCCTGAACTGCTTGGATGTTTTGGAGTGGGAATACTGACAAAACAGAAATTCAATGATGGTTTTGTTGAAAAGGAAAGCTTTGATATAGATAAAATTCTTGAGACTGAAATTGTCTATGAAAGGGAGTTCAGGTGTAAGGCATGCGAGAATGATTGCCCGATAAAAGTACTAAATGTAAATGGCCATAAATATATGTTTGGCGGCAGATGTAATAAGTATACTAACCAGAGAAAGAAGAAAACCATCGATGAAGATAAGGTTTTTAATTATATTGAAAAAAGAGATGATTTACTGTTTAATGAATGTGCTCCTCTAAAAGAAGATTTCACAAAAAAGAGAGATTATGTTATCGGCATACCGAAGGCATTTTCTGTATATACAATGTGGCCCCTATATTCCTGGTTTTTCCATACACTGGGAATTGAAGTGAAGCTTTCAGAAGAAATTTGCCACGATGGTATCGCCAGGACTGAGGGTTCATACTGTTTTCCAGCAGAGATTGCCCATGGAGCGTTTCAGGATATAGTCAATTCCAATGCCGATTACATCTTTGTTCCTCACTTTCGGGACCTGGAGAGTTATGAAAAGGATTCAGATGCTAATTTCTGTCCCATAACACAGGCCCTGCCTTATTATATGAAGAAAGCTTTTTCTGAGGTACCGGAAGAAAAATTCTTAAGCCCCGTCATAAGTTTTAAATATACTGTTGAAAAGGCACTAGAGCCCTTTATCGATATGGGTAAAAAACTGGGAATTCCGGAAGATGAAATTAGGCATGCTTTCAAAATTGCCCATGAAAAACAGATAGAGTTTGGGAAGAAGTACAGTGAAATGGGTATTGAGGCCCTTGAAAATGCCAGGAAGGCCGACCAGCCCGTTATAGCAGTTTTGGGAAGGCCCTATAATGCATTTACAGGTGATGCAAATATGGGTATTCCGCTGAAATTCAGCAGCCGGGGCTATTCTGTTATTCCCTTTGACATGCTCCCCTTTGAAGATGAAAAGATATTTCCCAAGATGTACTGGTATTACGGTCAGCAGGATATGAAGGCAGGTACATTGCTTAAAGAGGAAGATAATATCTTTGTAACGTATATTACTAATTTCTCCTGTGCCCCGGACTCATTTATGCTCCATTATTTAAAATGGATTATGGGAATTAAGCCCTTTTTAATTCTTGAGCTTGATTCACATTCTGCAGATGCCGGTATTGATACGAGGGTTGAGGCATTCCTTGATATCATTGAAGGATACAAGATGAAATTCTCCGGAAACGAAGAGGAGAGATATGATAATGGCCTGAGGTTTATAAATAATGGCAAAGAACAAATACATGTCCTGGATACTGTAAATAATAAGAAGATTAATATATTTAATAATAAGAGAATTAAGCTACTCCTTTCAAATATGGGCCGCCTTTCAACTGAGCTGCTCGGTGCATCCCTGAGAAGCGCAGGTGTTAATGCAGAGGCAATGCCTTTACCTGATACTTTTACCCTTCAAATGGCAAGGAATTATATGTCCGGCAAGGAGTGCCTGCCGTCACAACTGGTACTTGGAAGTGCCCTTACATATTTCTTGTCTGATAAATATAATAAGGATGAGCTCTATCTCCTCTTTGTTCCCACAACAAATGGTCCCTGCAGGACTGGTCAGTATTTTGTATTTTATGAAAACCTTTTCAGGGATTTAAAATTCGAGAATGTAGTTGTCCTTACTCTTGAGGCTGATAATTCATATAGAGAGCTTGGACCTGCCTTTTCTCAGAATACATGGTGGGGCCTTTCCATTGCCGATAACATGAAGGATATTGAAACGTCGCTGAGGACATGCGCCGTTGACCCGCAAACTGCAATTGCTAAATATGATGAGCTCTGGCAGGAACTAATTGATATTGCCGATGGAAACCTATCAAAAGTTATTCCCACGCTTAAAAAAATTGCAAAGGAAATTGCAAAGATTCCCTTAAAGCGAAAAATGGAAGATTGCGCCAAGGTATTAGTTGTTGGTGAGATCTATGTTAGAAGAGATGACTTTGCCGTTGATGAACTGGTCCGGTTAATGAGCAAAAGGGGAATTATTGCAAAGGTATCGGGGATAACTGAATGGATATATTATTGTGACCATACAAGACGGCATGATATAATGAAGAGATATAATTTACTTCCATGGTATAAGAAACTCTTTTCTAAAGAATTGAGGGAACTTATTACATGGACCATAGAACAGAAATGGAAGCACAGGGTTGATAAGAAAGTTAAGGATGCTCTCAGTTATGCAAATCTTATTCCCGATACACCCCATGATATGGAAGAGATTATGGCCAATGCCGAGGAGAATTTTGTTAATGATGAGCTTTATTCGGAGATATCAGTTTCCAGCGGTGTGGCATCAACAGCCATGATGAAGGATTATTCGGGTATTATCAATATTTCACCATTTGCCTGCCTAATTGGAAGGGTAATTGAAGGTTTGATAACACCGTGGTCAAGGGAGATGAACTACCCCGTTATATCTGTGGAGATTGACGGTAATATCCTGCCGCCAAATATTGTGAGTAAACTGGAAATATTTATGCTCAATGTATTGCGGTTCAGGGACAACCCGGAAATTGAAGTCCTTGTTGATAAAACTGATGTTGAAGATAATTCTATGAGCAGGCAGATAATTAGAAAGTAAATTTGCGATACCAGCATATATGAAAAAAGGCGGCAATATATATTGCCGCCTTTTTTTATCCTAATATTGAAGTAAGCTTATTTAATCTTCGGTTTCACATTATCAAACTTTGATTTATTGAGAATACGATTTCTGTCATCCTGGTATCTGCCCATTATAGCTTTATAGGCTTTTTTGTATTTCTCTTTAATTTCCTGAATGGCCCTGTAGGTTTTCTCCTGGACCTCCAGTACTTTGTTTGACTCCTCTTTAATTTTATTGAATTGCCTGTATATT
>JBHPHB010000190.1:0-4749 GCA_042569985.1 Spirochaetota bacterium
GCATTTCTGAAGATATCATCCCAAGAAAAGTCACAATTATCGGTCAATTATCCCAACTGAAAAGCTTATATGCAAGCAAAATTCCTGTGTCTACTGAAAAAACATTAGCTTCAATTTTCAAGTGAAACCAAAAAACCCCTGCACAGTTACAGGTGTTAAAATCTGGGTGGCTGACGGTGACCCTAAAAACATAAATGATCATGTATTTAAACGAGCTTTAATTGACATACTTGTTTATTTCGTTCGAAAAGCTGCATAAAAAAGGCGGGTACTGACCCGCCCCTGTCCCTTTGGTTGTTTTCAATCGCATTTTATACTTGCAATTTATCTATAATTATATACCAGTGCATTTATGTATATTTTTCAGTACTTCATACAATAAATAAATGCATCATTCTTTCATTAAAATACATCTAAGGAGATAATGTTATGAAAAACCAGGGATCCAATTTTTGTCTGATTTTAATCATCTTTGCTTTGTGGGGAACAGTGCTTACGGGCTGTAAAGACAGCGGCAGTAGTTATACGCCTGCAACGGGTGAGCTTGACATCACTTTTGGCGGTAACGGCATTGTAGTTGATGATAATTCTGCCGGGGGTGGCGGTGATGATTATGGCAATTCTATTTTTGTAGACACAAACGATAACGTCTATGTTACCGGGTACAGCAGGAATAGTTCAAATAATTATGATATGACCATATGGAAATATAAAAGTGATGGAACCCCCGATACCTCCTTTGGAAACAACGGTATTGCCGTTGATGACAATGTCTATGGAGGAGGTTTTCTCAATATGGGCTTTTCAATTTATGTAGACGAAAACAGTACTGTGTATGTTGCCGGAGCCACAAGGAATGGTTCAGGTACTAATGATATGGCATTATGGAAATATAAGAGCGACGGGACGCCGGATACATCTTTTGGTACCAACGGATATGTGGCTGATAACAATGCTGCCGGCGGGGATTCTCATGATGAGGGTTATTCAATTACCCTAGACAGCAACGGCAGTATTTATGTTGCAGGAATGAGTTTTGGAGTTACTTATGATATGGTTATATGGAAGTATACAAACAATGGCATTCCCGATTCCTCTTTTGGTACCAATGGCATTGTAGTTGATGACAATGCTGCAGGCGGAAGCGGCCTGGATGAAGCCTGGTCCATTGCAGTAGATGCAAGTGGTGGAGTATATTTAACCGGGAGCAGTCAAAGTAGTTCAAATTATGATATGGTAATTTGGAAATATACAAACAATGGAATTCGTGACAACTCTTTTGGCACCAACGGAATTGTAGTTGATGACAATGCTGCAGGCGGAGGATCACATGATAATGGCTATTCAATTTTTCTGGATACAGACGGCAAAATATTTGTTACTGGAAAAAGCATAAATAGTGATGGTTATGAAGATATGGTTATATGGAAGTACAATAATAACGGAACCCTTGATACTTCATTTGGCACTAACGGTATAGCGGTTGCAACCGGCGGTGATTATAATGATGCAGGTAAATCAATTTTTGTAGACCCCGTGGGCAAAGTTTATGTTTCAGGGTATAGCATGAACGGCGCAGATGATGATATGGCTATTTGGAGATATACCGACAGCGGAATCCCTGATATCTCATTTGGCAATAATGGTATTGTAACTAGTGATGATGCAGCAGGCGGAGGAAACCATGAATATGGCAGCTCCATCTTTGTAGATAATAGCGGCAAAGTTTATGTTACCGGCAGCAGTGATAATTCGGATGCTAACAGGGACATGATTATTTGGAAATATAAATAGTTATAAATTTGATGTTAATCTCATAGCATAAAGCGGACATAGCATTTAATTTTAAAATAACTTTTGAATTTACACATGTATTCAAAGAAATTCTTGATACTGTAAAAGAAATACCCCGTGATAATCACGGGGTATTTCTATGGGTGCGTGTTGGGAACCCGCGAAAGTACAGAAAGCCCTTATAGATACGATATTTGAGCTTGCCAGGTGTGCTTAAAGAAAAGACGGGTCAATAGTACCCACCCTGCTTTTTATTCTATGTAATTAAATAGTTAAATTGTGACGGGCATGTATGCCCTAGTATCGGCGTTGACAGGATGTCAGGGGGCCGACCTCGCAAAGCGGAAACCTAGGAAATCGCCCGCAGAATAATTGGGAATAAGTGTGAATATATATCCAGCCTGCAACAAACTGGGACCGCCAGCCCAACTTCCGCCCCGAGTCACTCGGTTTGAAGTAGTAGTAAAACATAGCTCATGCACATTTCCACTCATGTCATATAGGCCCAGGGTATTTGCTCCTGAAATACCTTTACTTTTAACTTCTGCTGTAGAATTTACAGTTCCATTATCATATACGGCAACCACCGAATTAGCAGTGGCATTATCATAATTATCCATGGCACCACTGGCAGAATTTCCCTTTGTCCAGTATATACTGTCTGATGGATTTGAAAAGTCTATCCCGTTTATAGTGTTTGTAACAACATTTGTCTGGTCACTGCCCCTGTAGCGTGCTGCAAGTTCCCATTCCATTGAGGTTAACAGCCTGAAGCCCTTTGCGCCTGGATTTACATAGGGATTGTCCTGATCTCCCGGATCGTCAAAAAGACTAGCTGTATCATTAACTTCTCTGAAAGGAGTTATATAACCGCTGTCTGTATTATATACACAGTCATAGCTTGTTCCTTTTTGTGCGTTATACCATTCGGTTAATGCATTGGTCCAGACCATGGCACTGCGCCAATTTATGGTTGTTACCGGTTCCTGGCTTGTTGTTTCAGTGCCGGAGGTACCGTCATGACCCGGTATTCCTGTATTGGCAAAGGTATACTCGCCTTCTCCTGTAGCGCCACCACCGGTCCCGATTGCTGCCCACTGGTACACCTTATACCACAGCTCATAGGTTACCTCTGTCTCGGCTATCCAGTAGGGATTGTTTACCGTGCTTGTGTTATCATCAGCGGTTCCTGTGGGGAAAGTTAGGCCCCCGGATACATGTGACATCTTGAAACTTACACCATCGGCTGTGTAGGTTTCTTGATATCCAGCCATGATAGAATGTATTACTGTTAAATTGAATACTTTCGTATCACTTTCAATCCCCTTTGATATTGTTGCTGTTAACACAACCAGAACATTGCCGTTTCCATCGGTCGGCTTGGTAACAGTACCATTATTTTCTATTACATCTGTATTGCTTGAAGTCCATGTAACGGTGGTTCCTCCCGGGCCGATTGCTGGAAGGATTATATTCTGCGTTACACTCTCAGCGCTGTCATTCCCATCATAGGTAATCTCAATGGCTGCTTTATCTTTAGCTACTGCATTCATAAGATCTAATGTTTCATTTACCAGGTTTTTACATGAAACTGATAAAATGGTAATAATAGATGCAAATATAAATATATATATTTTTCTCATTATTAATCCTCCATAATTTAAACTACATAATTGATCCCTATTTTGCTTAAAGCCTATATCCTACACCCAGGTTAAGGGATAGAAATTGCATGGGTTCATCTTTTTCTATAAGTAAACCGTAGCCGACAACTAATTGAGCAGAAAATCCCCTGTAGAAAGTGTATTCAAAAGTTACTCCTGCTTTTGCAATCGATTCAACTCCTGATTTTGTTCCATTTCCCCTGTTTATCATAACATATGCCCCGCCTCCCGATAATTCAGGCATTATGGTAAGCTGGTTTATAATATCTATTTTATACCCAAGGGAAAGCATAAAGGGTACCAGCCTTAAATATTCTGTCATTTCATCCTTATCGGAAAAATTATAAATTCCTACATTTATCCCAAGGTTAAAATCTAAATTTATATCTATTGAAAAAGTTAATGATCCGCCCAAACCAACAACCGACATATCCTGTAATCTGCCTATGGGGACAAGTATATTAAAGTTTGGAATTATGTTATAGTTGATGTTAATGGGGGTTGAGTTGCTTTCATCATCACCAGATCTGTCTTTTATTTTATCTACAATATCATTTATCGCTCCGGCTAATTTACTTTGATCTTTTGCATTTTCCCTGTAGCTATCTTCTATGCGGCCGGTTTCAATATTTACAATCTTGATATTAATTTCATAAATACCCAGTCTGTATAATTATAGTTCCATTTTTTAAAGTTCGTAGCCAATATTTAGTAAGAATTTAAACATTTTGCTTATTTTTTGACTTGCATTGTCATTTATTTAGGTCTTTAACCCGCATACTAACAGCCACTATTTTAATGTCAAGAAATGTTTTGTTGAAAGTATTTACTATTGATAGACACTAAAAAACCCCTGCTCACTAACAGGGGTTTAAGGTCGATGGGTGCGAGACGGGGACCCGCGAAAGTGCGGGAAGCCCTTATAAATACTATTTTTGAGCTTGCCAGGTGTGCTTAAAGCTTATTAAACTAATATTATGTTTTAATGCAAGGTTCAGGCAAACATTAATTTTACTTAAGGAACTGGCACCTCTTCAATAAATTCATCATCGTCATCACTACACTATATTATATATTAATACTTCATATTTATATTTTTCCCGCATCATTTAAATGCTGTAATGACAATATCGGAATTCCCATATGTCCCTGTTGCAGTCTCAGGAAGGCTTTTTGAAACAAACCTGTTTTCCATGGTAGAGAGAGGACAGATGGATTTGATCCTTAAAGAACAGGGTTTCCAGAAGAGCGGATGTACAGACCAGGAATGTGCAGTTAAGATTGGGCGCCT
>JBHPHB010000191.1:0-4699 GCA_042569985.1 Spirochaetota bacterium
CCATTCGGCCTTGTAGTAACCGGTAAAGCTGAAAATCCTGTTTACCTGGAAATAAACAATAGTGAGGTTTCGATAAAAAACGCAAAAGATTTATGGGGGCTAACAGACAGCCAAACACGGGAACAGATAGCCTCAATTACCAGGAATAAAGCAACAATACTGACAATAGGCCCCGGTTCTGAAAGCGGCTGCAATTTCGGAATTATAGCAAGTGAACTTGCCGGAAGCGCATCAAGCGGGTTTGGTTCTGTAATGGGTTCAAAAAAGCTGAAGGCAATAGTTGCCACCGGAACAGGTCAAATCAAAATGGCCTTTCCCGATGACGTAACAAAAATCCGCAAAAGAATAATGACGATGACAGGAAAGGGCTATTATAATGCATATGAAAATCCCATTATCCTGCCGGGAACTACCGTTGGCAAAAAGGTGCACTGTCACGGATGCCCGCAGGGATGCTGGCGCTCAATACACATAAGCAGCTCGGGCAATGAAGGGGTACGAAAATGCTCATCTCCCATGTGGTATGCCACATGGGATAAAAAATTAAACGGGGATTTTACAGAAGTCAGTTTCGAAGCAACAAATATCATACAGGACAACACCCTGTGCGGCGGGGGAGTCTTCTTTCTCATGAGGTTTTTAGAAAGATGTTACCAGAGGGGTATCCTCACTGAAAACCAGGCTGAACTGCCCCTGTCAAAAATGGGGAGTCCTGAATTTCTCATGGCATTTATACAGAAGGTTATTTCGGGAGAAGGCTTTGGTTCCACCTTACAGAAAGGCTACAAAGGAGCTGGAGTTGAAATGGGGGGTGAAGCTGAAGAAATCGCAGGAGAACTCGATACATGGCCATACGGCCCAAAGCTCTTCAATGCCTCGGCTCTACTTTATGCGGTTGAGCCCGAACCAAAAATTTCCGAAGTCCATGAACTGACAAGCCTTTTCTCGAAATGGTCCATATGGCGGTCCAGTAAGGGAAAGCAAAGCTACCTTTCAACAGACCTGTTAAGAAAAACAGGCATACTATTCTGGGGAAGTGAAGAATCCGTTGATTCCTCCACCTATGACGGTAAAGCGCTTGCTGCCGTAAAAATTCAGAATAGGGAATTCCTGAAGGAATCACTCATCCTCTGTGATTTTGCCTATCCAATCTTTGATGATGCAGGCACAGATGAACATGTTGGAGACCCAACCCTGGAAAGGCAGTTATTCCAATCAGTGACAGGCTCTAAAATCAATGATAAAGAATTTGAACAAACGGGGGAACGTATATTTTCGCTAAACCGGATCATTCACCTGCTGGAAGGCCGAATGGGCAGGACAGATGATAAACTTGACGAGCGTCTCTTTAAAAAAAGCAAAGACCCCATTACAGACATAACGGGAGCAGGCTTTCTGGGAATGGTCAACCCCGAACTGGAGCTCCCCGGCAGCGGGAATGAGATAGTATCTAAACTGGGTAATGCGGTTGACAAAAATGCCTTCGAAAAAGCGCTCAGTGAATATTATAATTTAAGAGGTTGGAATGAAAAAAGCGGCCTTTTCACTGATGATGTGATATCGAAACTACAGTTAACAGAAATGACGGGCTTAAAAAGCATTCGGAAAATAACATAAAATACAGTGTGGAGACGAAACAGCGACGTGTCGCCTCCACTTGCATACTAAATTTTATCTAAAATAATTTTATACAGCTTTTGAGGCTTTTCTTCCTGCACGTAATGACCGCTTCCTTTTACCATGATCAATTTTGAACTTTTTATCTCCCCGTTAATTCGTTTTGCCACTTCTGGAAGAGCAGACTTTCCTTTGTCACCCCAGATAAGAAATGTTGGGCTTGTAATTTTATCGGTTACTCCTTCATAAAACCGGAAACCGACACTGCTCATCATATATGCCATGGACTCCAGGGCATTCGGTGTTCGGTTGGGAATCATGTAAGCATCGATAACTTCTTTAGTAACAAGGGATTTATTGTAAAAGGAACCCTTCAAAAACCTAACCCTCATGCTCCTGGATAAAAACTGCCTGGACATAATTCTATCTAAAGGAAAAAACATGTAATTTAAAAACCTGGGGATTTTTTTATTGTAAAATCCCGGTTCAATCATTACCAGTTTATCAATCCTGCCGGGATCAGTAAGTGCCGCATATCCAACGATAACCCCTCCCATTGAATGGCCAATCATCGTTGCCTTTGATATTTTAAGGGCATCCATGAAGGCAATAAGAAATTCACCATGAGATTTCATATCGTACTTGCCGGGTACCGGTTTATCGGTAAGCCCAAAACCGAGGACATCATAAGCATAGACGGTATATTTTTTTGAAAGAAGGGGTGCCAGGTATCTCCACGTATAGGTCGACCCCGCAAAACCATGTACTAAAACAAGCGGCCGGCCCTTTCCAAATTTTTTATAATGAACATTATGGCCTTTTACTTTAATAAACAGGCTATCTTTTTCTGCATGTCTTTTAACCGGTATTGTTTTATAAGGAAAGTAAGAAACGATTATGAGCAATACATAAATTGATACCAGGATTATGAGGGTCCTTTTTGTTTTTTTAAATTTTCTCATACTTTTATATTCTCCTTTAGAAAAGCATCCTGTATTTTAAAACCCCGAAAAAATGCATCAACCAGGGCACCCAAAAAAATCCCGATTTTTTATATCCATATCCGAAAGGCATTGCCACAAGGGTGAACATCCCCACAAATATTATATTAAAAAGAATTGGTTTATGCCATATGGGCCAGGATGTCAGGTAAGAAAGGCCGTAGAGAAAAGACGACAAAACAAGGGGAATCCACTTGCTTTCCATTCCCTCTTCAAATGTTTTAAAAAGGTATCCACGGAAAAAGATCTCTACGCTGAAGGTATGGAAAAGTGCAATGATAATGGCTATGCCGCTCATGGGATTAAAACCGCCACGATTAAAAAATCCCATAAATATGCCCACTGCCAGTGCAATTAAAAACCACTTCACTGTCATATCCCATCCAAGTTCAGAGATGGTCCGCTTTTTTAAAATCCACGGAATTGCTATTGCCAATATTATCATCAAAATCCTTCTTCCATACATTAAAAGGGAACCAGGATCATGCTTACTTTCTGCCTCACCCAGGTCCATGACGATACTGAATATAAATGATATGATAAAAACGAATACAAAAGAAAGAATTGCGATAAGAATATCCTTGTTTATTGTTATTTTTTTAATCAAGATCCGTTAACCTCCTCCTCAAAATATTGATATGGCTAAGTAACGATTAGTCCAAATAATATGCCTATAAATTATTAATTAACAAGGGGTAGAATAATATTACAGTTAACTTTCAAAACCGGTTCTTTTTGAATATCAGAGTAGTCCATAATATTAAATAAGGATATTTTCCCATTATGCCTATGAATAATCTTTTCAACCATTGTCAGCCCAAGCCCGAAATCCATTGTGTCATAACTGTCGAAAACCAGTTTCGACATCCTGTAAAAAGGGTCAAAGACTATGTTTTCATACTCCATGGGAACCCCCTTTACATCTTTTTCAAGCGGGATTGGTTCGTTTACAACAGAGAGATTAAGATTACCCTCCTCAATTCTGAGTATAACATAGATGATGCTGTCGGCTATAGAATATTTCATGGCATTAACAAAAATTTCATGTATGGCTTTTCTAAAATATTTTTCATTTATTTCAATAAAACTCTTTTTAAAAGACGGAGGGGCATCACTTGTTTTAATTGAATTATTATTAATTACAATATATTCAGCATCCTTTTGATTTATCTCACTGATTAAATTATATATATCAAGACAGCTGATTTTTTTCAGGTTCAAATCATTAACCATTATCCAGTCGATATCAGAAAATATTGATATTGCCTTATCGGTCATCTTAATATTACTGTTGATCATTTCAAAAATACCTTCACTTACTTCATAATGATCACCCTTCTTTTTTGCAGTGCTTGAAATAAGGTTCAGTAATGTCAAGAGCCCGCCAAAACCTGCTCCCTGGTTAAAGCTTCGATTAATATTGCTGAACAAAGATTTATCTGTTTGTGTTGAACTCAAGCTCCCCTTCATTTTTTCCATCCACTTGTACCACTCAAGCTGTTGCTCAATCCTCACTACCTTCTCTTTTTCAACTACTTTATTTACCCTTTTAAATTCCGAAACATTGAGGGCCCTTTCTATCTTCATTAGAAGGTCATCTGCCTTTACCGGTTTTATAACATAATCAAAAACACCCTTTTTCATTATATCAATGATTACTTTACTGTCATCCTCAGCCGTAAGAACAAGTATAACAGGTTCCTCTTTAATTCCTACGAGATGGTTTATCAATTCATGGCCATCCATAACAGGCATTTTAAGATCTGTAATAACCACTGCAAAATCTACTTTCTTGAAAACATCCAAAGCGGCCTTACCATTTTCCGCGGTAGTTATATCATAACCGTTTTTTTTCAATATTGTTTTTAATAAATCTCTTTCTGATTCAACATCTTCAACAATTAGGATCTTATTTGTTTTCATTTTTTACCTTTTACTTTTTCCTGAAAATCATTCCTGATGATAGTTAATTGATAAGGTCTAATAGCATTAATCGTATTTATCCATTTCTTCTTTGAGTTTTATAATATATTTATTGATTTCATTCTTGTCAATTCTATTTCTTATGCATTTTAGTATAT
>JBHPHB010000192.1:0-4663 GCA_042569985.1 Spirochaetota bacterium
TAATTGTTATATCTATATTAAACTGTTCCGGTTCTACGGAGATTGTAAGGAAGGATAATCTTGGAAGGGTTACAAAAGTTGCTTATTACAATGGGAGAACTCTGAGGCATTTAGAGGAGACTCAATATTTTGGCAACTCCCATAATCCAAAAATAGTTGTTTATAAAAAGAGCCTGGGAATGGGATTAATACCTTACAAAGTGGAGGAATACCAGTTTGTAAATAACAATCTTGCCAGTTTGTCTTTTTATATTTATAAAGATAATAAAAGGAATAAAACAGGAGTTATTAAGTATTATTACACAAGAAATAATCCTTCCAAAATTGAGTATTATTCATATTCCAAATTCCTAAATAAACTTTTTATGTTCGGGCTAATTCAGTATAACTACAAAGAAGGAAGGTTATCCTTTCGGAGGATTATTGAATTTGAGTTAAACAGGAAATCAAAAAAATCGATGCAGATTGGCCAGTACATTATATTTTATAAAAAAAAGAATAAAGTTAAATCATTGAAGTCATGGATTATGGATAAGGTATCCAATAAAATTATTAAAAATGAAGAAGAAAATGTTAAGCTCATAAACGCAAAGATTGGAATAATTGAAAAACTTTTCAGTAAAAGTGCAAGGGGTATGGAGTTTATACATGAGTAAAAAGTTTAAATAAGAGATGCGGGCAGTTATTCAAAGAGTATTAAAGGCTTCCGTTGATATTAACGACGAGATTGTTGCAGATATTGAAAGTGGAATTCTTTCATTGGTTGGATTTCGTCATGATGATGATTATGATGAAATGGATTACGTCATCAATAAAATACTTGGCCTGAGGATTTTTGATGATGAAAAGGGTGTTATGAACCTTTCTGTTGTAGATGTTGAAAACCATGTTCTACTTGTACCTCAATTTACACTTTATGGAGATGTACGAAAGGGTAAAAGACCCTCTTATTCAAGTGCCATGTCTCCGAATAAAGCAGATGCATTTTTTATGGAATTTATTAAGAGAAGTAAATTGAAATATAATAAAATCAAGAGTGGGATCTTTGGGGCGAACATGAAGGTTTCTCTTGTAAATACGGGTCCTGTAACAATTCTCATTGACAGTGATAAAAAATTTTAAAACCTTAAGGGAGATCTATTATGAAAATGTTTTTTTGCTTAATAATAATTTTAATATTTTCAATACCCTCCTGCAAGAAGAAGGTTAAAAAAAACCTGGTTGATATAAAACAGATTGAAATTGATGGATCGACCAATGACAGGTACCTGTTTAGAAATGATATTAAGAGACAGGAGTGGCTTAAGAATAGATATAAGAAGGAAAAGTTTTAATATGAAAGTTTGGAGATCAAAATGAAAAAGAAAATATTGTTAATAATTCCCCTGGTGGCGGCTGTATTTATATTGTTAACGAACCAGTTTTACTGCAAACCGGAAGTTGATTCAGTAAATCTATTTGGAAAAATGGAGATGTCTCCCCTGAAGGAAAAATCCGGAGTTACCAAGGCATCTGAAATACAGGATACTTTTAGAGATATCTTTGACCTTTATAAAGACAGCGTGGTTTTTATTACAACAGAACAGATTGTCCGAGTGAGGCCCCATTCCTATTACAGCGATCCCTTTTTTCAGGATTTTTTCAACAGGGGCAGAAGGAGAGATAGAGCCAGGGTCCAGAAGAAAACAGGCCTGGGAACGGGTTTTATAATTTCCGATGATGGATATATTTGCACAAATTACCATGTCATTAAAAAAGTTGATAAGATAAATATAAATATTAATGATAAGAGCTATGAAGGCAAGATTATTGGAACAGATGAAAGAACAGATATAGCTCTTTTGAAAATTGATACCAAAAAAAAATTAAAACCTGTCTACTTCGGAGATTCGGATAATGTGAAGGTGGGCAATTGGGCCATTGCCATTGGCAATCCCTTTGGGCTTGACAGGACATTTACTGTAGGGGTAATCAGCGCCATCGGAAGAAATGATGTTGATTTGATGGGAGGATCACATATTCAAACAGATGCCTCTATCAATCCGGGTAATTCCGGCGGGCCCTTAATTAATATATATGGTGAAGTAATTGGCATTAATAGAATGATATATTCCAAGAGCGGCGGGTACATGGGTATAGGGTTTGCCATACCCATAAATACGGCAAGGTTTGTGCTTTCACAGCTTAAGCAGTTTCAGAGGGTGAAAAGGGGTTATCTTGGAGTAAGTATCATCCGCCTCACCGATAACTATGCGACTCAACTTGGCTTAAAGTCTAAGAAGGGGGTTTTGGTTGGCGAGGTTATTCCGGACACCCCTGCATATAAAGGTGGAATAAAGATTGGTGACGTTATAGTAAAGATTAATAAAATAGATATTGATAACTATAAGGATCTTATCCGTATTATCGGCCAGATTCCCATTGGCAAAAAGATGACCATAACCGTTTGGAGGAACAGGAGGTTGAAAAAATTAAGGATAAAGGTTGAGGAGAGACCACAAAACTAGGCTTTAACATTATTTATTAAAGCGCCTTGTCTTTTGTAATTTATGAACTAATTCGATTTTGCTAAAATTGAATTTTTCCCATATATCCTTTCTAATTGGCATCATCTTCCAGGAGTCGTAAGTTTGATCTGTTGCTGTAAGAAATTTTTCAATGTCCATCCACCTGTAATATGATGTTGTTAATTTATTCGCGTTGATTTTAATATCAAGAAATCCCCAGGATAGTTCGCCGTATATATGATATTTCCTTGTAATTTCATCATGGAGGTAAAGACCGAAATCGGATGTTCTCTGGTGGTACCATGTTTGCCATGATTTATGATTTCTTCTCATAATATAATCATCAACCCTTGAGCCGCCTCCGCCATTGACAATATAGATTGTCCCCCCCCATTGGGCTTTTTTATCAATCCAGAAACTGTCATAGTGGTGGTCATGGCCGGCAAGGACAAGGTCTACTTTATATTTTCTAAAAAGGCTATAGAATTGGGCAATGAGGAGCCTGTTCATGTTAAAATCCCCTGTGCTCAATGGAGGAACGTGGAGGAAGATTATTATCCATTTTTTGCCCGAATATTTCTTCAACTCCCCCTTGATAAATTTATACTGGTCCTTACCGGCAATATTCTTAAAACCGTCAAAGGGGTTTATTGCTATGAAATGCGCATTACCGTAGGTGAATGAATAGTACCTGGGCCTGTTAAAGAAATAGTTAAAGTTACCTCCATAGTCTCTGTATGATTCGTGATTTCCGAAAGCTGTCATGCTTTGCAGGTAGGGATTGTGGATATCGCCATTATCAAAGAATATCCTCCATGAATCCAGGTCATTTCCCCTGTAAGCAATATCCCCAAGAAGTAATTTGAAGGCCGGTTTAATTTTTTTATTTCCGTAGAATTCTCCTGCAATACTATTAATCTCTCCATAATATGAATATTTCAATCCTCCATGATTGCTGGTATCGCCAATACACAGTACATTAAAGGAGGATTTATCATTGATGTCCGGACCTGTGGAGAAGTTATATATGTTATTATCAAATCCGGGAATGTAATAGTAATATGTTGTAGATGGTGATAGATTTTCCAGTTTGACTTCATGTCTTTTGCCGTCACCATGGGGAATTTCTTTTTTCTTTATCATATTTTTCGTTATTTGTGATTTCCCGAACATTAAGTATTGTGATTCACTTGATTTTACAGGGCTATACCACCAGATTATCATCTTACCAGAGGTGGATATTACCCTGTTGTTTTTATAAGGCCCAAATTGAACATGGGGGCCTGACATTTGAATATAACTGACCGGGGCTGTTGGTTTTTTTCCGTAGACGTGGTAGAAATATCTTCTTGTGGATAGAATTGAAAATATGATAATTAATGTTAATAAAATTGCTGAGATAATTTTTAATATAATGGCAATTTTTATGTGAATAATTTTTTTCTTTAACTTAATTTCCATGTATAATTTATAAATAAACGGGAAATTAAATGATAAAAGAATTATTGATATGGTAAAAATGAGTATGAAATCGAATAAATAAGATGCTTTCAGGAAGACTTTGATAATATCAAATCCCACAAGGTAAACAAAGAGTAAATTTAAAACCAGGGTTGATATTATTATAAAAAGACTGATTATTATCCAAATCCAATTATTTTTTGTTGATTTTTTTATTGATAACATAATACTGAGTGCTGTCAAATTAAGGGTAATTCTTAGAGATTTATAGTTTACCCTTACATTTTTAAAACATATCAAAATTTTGAATAGTAATTTATAGTTTCTATTGTTCCACTTTTGATAAAAAATGTAATTTTTACGGGAAGTTTAAAATGGATCTCCTGTTTTTTGGTTGAATTTTTATCTTTTTTAGTTTATTATTTACTGAATTGAGGTAATAAAAAATGAATGAAACAACAAAAAAAATTTTAATGCTTCTGGGCATTATTACTGCAATTTACCTGCTTTTTAAATATATAATACCGATTTTCTTTAAAGTTATAATTGTTACCCTTGGGGTTATCTTCACTATTATTATGTGGGCAGCAATCACAATTGCGATTATTATGCTAATTTTCTATGTTGTCAAAAGAATTAAAAATTGATAAAATTTTAAGTAGTGAATTGACATATAGAGATAATAATATTTTATT
>JBHPHB010000193.1:0-4598 GCA_042569985.1 Spirochaetota bacterium
TCATACCAGCAAATTGAAAGAGGCTGACGAACAATTCAAAAAAATCGAAAAATTTGAAATGGATAATCAGAAGGATATTGGTAGTTTCGAGACATGGATATTCATACTAATTCAGAAAGGAGTTCATCTAACGAATTGTTTTGCCTTCGCAGAGGAATATAGTAAACTATTAGATACATCGGTTGATAAAATTGATTTTCCTGAAATCAATAAAGCAGAATATCCATGGCCTTCAATTTACAGATACCTGGGGATAATATATTTTGCAGGGAAACAATATGATAGAGGAGAGGAATATTTTAATACTGCCATTGAAGCAGCTGAATTATTTCCAGATAAACTTACAATTAGAACAATTGCTATAGGTAGTTATATGGATCAAATTTCTTTGATGATTATTAAAAATGAAAATCAGCAAGTGGATGGTCATGTTAAAAGGTTAAGAAGGCGTTTTAATAAACTGTTGGATGATTCTAAAGGTACTGAGATGAGAAAATATTTACAATCTATTAGAGAAGTTGTTATTAGTGAGCCAAATGAAAAATGGTTTACTGAATATTTTTACCTGTTTCCATTTTAGCAATAATATTTTAGTGTGTTATATTAAATATAGTCAAATTTAAGGGTTATTGAAATAATAAATTATTTAGATCATGAATAACAATACACAAAACAACTGGAACTTTCTAAACACCTGGTCCATCTCCAATGTTCCGGATTCAGTACTTTCGCCAATACCACCCTGGGATAACCTCACTTCATTTATTTCATCTGCAAAAAAAGTATTTTCCAAGAACAGAGATGAAGTTATAAAAATGCTTCGCAAATCTGATAAGCTTTTGAAACATGTTGATGGTGATCCTGTAAATTATGATTGGAAAAATTTCAGACCTTTACGGCTCTCACGGACTGGTCGGACTGGCTCGGTTTTTTAATTGAACGATCATGCGGCAGTTTTAACAGGATTCTATTGGAAAGGCCGGGATTTAAGTATAAAGCTTATGCGTTCCCAAAAGTGGATAGGGAGGTAGTTTCCGGAGGATACAGATCAGATATTGTGATTCTTTGGAGGAACAAGCATGCAGATCACATGGAAGTAAAAGTGGGTGATCCCGGAATGGAGAAGACATACGGTACATCCGTGGCAATGAGGAAAAAATATGGGAAACATATAAAGGCATGGTCTGATTGGATTTTGATCTTAGACCGACAGCAGGAAGATTGGGATAACATTGTGGAGAAGGTTAAGGGCAGTAAAAAGTACACTGACATAGATATTCAAAGCATTACATGGATTGATGTTGCAATTGCCATTAGGAAGTGCTTATATAATAAACTAGAGACAATTACCTGGATGACATGGGCAGTTGCTTTTACTGGAGCCATTGAATCGACTCTATATAATATTATTTCAATGGATATGATTTCTAACGGATCAAAAAGTTTCCTGTTATCAGATGCTGTTTTGACACAGGAAACAATTCTCTCAAGGAGTATGTACAATGAAGAAAGTAAATAAAGAGCTGTTAAGTTTTGTTAAAGAAGGTTTTTTTAAAGCAGGGGAAGCATATGCAACAATCAGATTGTTTGAAGAGAGCCTTCATGCTATTTGGAGAGAATTACTTCATGAATTTAAGGATTGGGGAGACTTTAAACCTGATTTAAAAAACATTAGGTTTAATCACTCTAACAGGCCGTATCTGGGAGACTGGATGGTTGTTTTTGTTAATGGTATAAAAATCAGTGATGGTAAACAACGAGAGTTTCAATTGGAATATGGAACACATCCTCAATTGAGGGCAGCCTGGCGTAATGACCCAAAATTTTTCGATTATGATGCCAAGAATAAAGAAATTGAGTATGAAAGTTCATGGTCAGGAGTATTATATCATACTCCTGAATCAGCAGAGAATCTTGATATAAAGAAAATGTATAAAACACTTTTGAAAGAGATATTGAGATTTGTCTAATGTTCTGGAGATTGATAGATGAAATACAAGAATGATGAAGAGAGGTTTGCTTCTAGAAGATATTCTTCAATTAAATCAAGAGTGAATTATGATTTAGAAAAGAAATGGTCTCGAGAAGATTTTATTAAATGGTGGGTAGCTCACGATAAAAAATGCTGTTATTGTAAATGTACAATAGATGAGTTGCATAAATTTTATAAAATTACTAAATCAAAAAGAAAGTCTACCAGGGGTAAAACACTGGAAGTTGAAAGAAAAAAAGATAAAAAATATAAAAAGGATAATTGTGAATTGTGCTGCTACTGGTGTAATAATGCCAAGTCTGATGTTTTTTCTTATGAAGAATTTATAAATATCGGGAGTGAAATTGGTAAAGTTATCAGGAAGAAAATAAATAAGTAAATAAGAGAATATAACCTATGGCAATAATCTTCCCAAAAGCATCACCCAAAAACCTCGGTGAAAAAATTGCGCAATCCTGTATGGACATGCAGCTTGATGATGGCTATACAATAATTAGAAATTTCAGATATGATTATTCTTATCATGATAAAAAATACAACAGGGAGTATAATCGGAAGGGGGAGACAGATTTTGTTATCTGCAGCCCGGAAATGGGTTTTATTTTTTGCGAGGTTAAAGAGGGTGAGATTGCTGAAGATGAGAACGGTTTTTTCAGGCAGGATGGTGATGAAAAGAATTATAAGATATTCAAAAATGAAAATCCTTTTCAGCAGGTAGAAAGGAACATGTATGCAATAATGGATTTGCTTGTTATGGAGATGAATGTGAAACATCGGGATTCGTTTGGAATTCCTTATACGTCCATTATATTTTTTCCACAGAGCGATTTTCTTTGCCATTCAATCGATTATGAAAATACATATGTTGACTCCTGTTACCTTGAGGAAAATCTGGAAACCAGGTTAAAGGCAATTGTTAATAAGAGAGTTCCCACTAACAAGCTGAAGAATGTCAATTGTGAAATGATTGAAAGAATAGTAAATGAATATTTTATACCACATATTGAATCAAATCCTAACCTGCGACCCCTTCTAAATACGATTAATGTGGAAATGGCTGAGTTAACAGATTCTCAAAGGGAGATTCTCGAAAAGGATTTGTATGACAGGGTGTTGGTAAAGGGTGGACCCGGAACAGGCAAATCGTTACTGGCACTGGCAAAGGCAGAACAGCTTGCAAAGAGAGGGTATAATGTTTTGCTTACCTGTTATAACAAGGCACTGGGCAAGCAGCTTGAAAAACTGGTTTCAGAAAACAGCAATATCAGGGTGAATGCCTGGTGCGAATTTCTGTGTGAGTTTATTGAAACCCGTCAGGATGATTTTTCACGCCCATCTACGGATGACCTCAAGGAGCTTTATGATTTTTATCATAAAAAAATACCTGAACAGTTCATTGGTTGTTTGCAAAATTGTGATGATAGCACCTGGAGGCCTGATGCAGTTGTGGTTGATGAAGGTCAGGATATCGATGCAAATCTTTTTGACGCATTACTCCAATACTTCACGAAGCATAAGGAAAACCCCTTTGTTGTTTTCATAGACCCGGCCCAGAATGTTTTTTATTCAGACACAAATACGGAAGTTCAGTTCAAAAACTGTATTGATAAAGAATATAATCTTCCAGGAACTTTTAGGGTATCAAGGAATATTATTAATTACATAAAGGATGTTCTCCCGGATAATTATATTCCTCCACTGAGCTATATTGAGTATGGTCGGGTAAAGGAGTATTTTTATACTGATGATGATGAACAAGCAAGTCAGATTTTGGAAGCATTAAAGGAATTGGAAAAGAATAAGTTAAAAAATACTGAAATAATGATAATTTCCTATAAGCATTTTGTTGATTCTGCTGTTAAAAAGAGTACCAATATCAGGAAGGTAATCAATGGGAAATTGAATAATACATTGCTATGTGACCTGAAGGATGACGAACTTCTTTTCTATACAGTAAGGACTTCCAAAGGGCTTGAAGCAGATGCAGTTCTGCTGATTGACCTGCCTAAAAAGTCAAGGATAAGAGAGGAGAGTGAATTTGCACAGTGGTTCTACATTGGCACAACCAGGGCAAAATATTTTTTGTACTGTTTTTATGAGAAGGAGTAAAGAAGGTTCACTCCTCTTTACATCTTACCATAGGCCTATTAGCTGACCGTGATACCTCCATTATCTGAGGAAACTCCTCCTTCACTTCATCAACATTTGAAGTGTGTCCAATTCAAATAATACAGTGTATATTACTACCAGCCCTTTTGTTATTCTAAGTTTTATAAAAAATTATAACTCGACTTCATGGAGAAGTTTGAAAATGATTGAATTATTATGTTTGCCTGTCACTTTGTTCCCAATAACTTTTTCCCTTACAATTTTAGCTGAATCTTTATTTTTTTGGCCAGTATGAGCGGATCCATTTCTATCAACATTATATAATATAAAAATATTTTTTAGAGTTTCTAACTTTTTTTCATTAATCTTATCAGGCACTATATAAAAATATAGAAGAGTATTATAAAAAAACATATCACCTATCATTTGATCAATATTCTTTTTATTGCTTTTTAGATTTTCAAATTTTGACAATTTAATGCCCATATGATAAGAG
>JBHPHB010000194.1:0-4496 GCA_042569985.1 Spirochaetota bacterium
TCATCCTTGATATCAATAACAATTGAATTCAGGTCACTGGATTTAATTGTTCTCACCAGGGATTTCAACCTCCTTCTTACCAGGGGGACACTGGCATAAATACCTTTCCGATTAATATATTTATTTTTTTTACTTTTGCATGGGTCATTGGATTTTTTAACATGATATAAAAGATTGGGCATGTTATCATTATTAATAAAATAAAGTGCCAGGGGTTCATAGCCGGGGGGCAATTTACTTTTTATTTTCTTAAAATCCAGCCTTTTCCATTTTGGCTTATTCCTACTATCTTTATTACCTGAACCTTTACTATTAATTTTATTTAAATTTAATGCATAGATACCTTCATCGGTGGTAACGTAAATTGAATTGTCCATATCAGCAATATCGTGAATTTTAAAGTAATCATTATTGATTGGGATTTTCAGGTTCAACCACCTGCCCTTTGGCCGGTAATAAACGCCCTTGCCAAAACTGCATCCCCCGATTAAAAAATTTTTCGCTGAATAATATATGCTCGATATTTCTTCGGGAAAAGATACCTTACTGGAATATGGTTCAGCAGGTAGACCTCTTGAAATATTTATAAACCTTCCATGTTTTCTCATGAAAATTCCCTTAAAGGATGTTCCGGCATAAATTACCGGTTTTTTCCCGGATATGCAAAGGGATGTTATATAATTTCTTTTATGCATCCCCCTCTGGTTAAGCTTTGACCAGTTTTTCCCTGAATCCGACGACAAATAAATCGTATGCTTTGTTGCCAGGGCAAGCTGGTTTGGGTAGTCCGTATTTATTGCGAAGGCTGAAATTTGTCTATATTCACGGGGACCATAATTTTTACCCTGAAGAAGAAAATCCCGTGAACTAATGGATTTCCAGTAACTATCTTTCCTGTTTAAACTGAATATTCCAGAACTAAGTGTAATAAGATAGAAATTACCCCGGTTATCAGATTTGATTTTTTTGGGAACAAATTTTTCCGGCAAGCCCTTATTAAAACTTCTCCAGCTATCACCGTCCTGAGAAATCAATAAACCCCTGTTATTTGTGAGAAGTATAATTTTTTTTTCATTACCCAGGTTAGCATTTAACCGGAAATATAAAAAAAACAGGATAAGTACAGAAACAAGTATTATAGCCCGGGAAACTTTCATATTATTGAAAATTAATTTTATATTCCTTAAAAAGATTATTAATCTGTTCACTTTGCCCGTTAAAAATTGTGATATTACACTTACTTGTGGGTAATAAAAATCGGTATGACTTCTATTCCATCTTCAAGCTTATTAAGCGCTTTTCCGATTACCGTGCCAATTTTATCAAAAGAATCAATTTTACCCACCATCCCGCAGCCGGGCGTACTTGAAGTAACAATCAAATCTCCCGGGTTTACGGGATTTTTCCTGGCATCAATCTTACAGAAGGCTTTACCTGCAAGTGCAACGGGATAAACCTTCTTATCCTTTCCGCTATTATCTAAAACAACAGTGGGGTTACCGGAGATAACACCAATTACTCCCCTGCTGTACTCATTTCTTGACCTTGTCAAAATTGATTCTCCTTCATTACCTATAACTAACAGGTCTCCCGGAGATAAAAATTCCGCCTCATCAACCTCAAATAATTCAGCAATATTTGCCGGAAAGATATTATCGTCCTTTTTGTTATTAATTAATATCTGTCCGTCAAATTCTGATTTTCCCTTCACCAATAGGGCATCTCCATTGCCCATAAGGTTTATTGAGTCATCAAACTCTGAAAGATTTCCATATCCGTCTGCAACAAGCGAATGTGAATGCTCACTGGAAAATACTCCACCGGCTCCAAATCTGGAAACTCCAAGAACTCCGCTGCCTTTTACTTCTTCGCCCCCTGAAGACTGCCCTCTCACTCCCACATAGCGGCTATGTCCCACAACCCCATATGATTGAATGTCCTTTTCTTCAGAGATATTCCCGATACCGGCAACTCCTATTGTACCTGAACTTTTTGAATCATTAACACCATGAATTATTGAAGAACTGTCGGAAGGCGGTATAATATTTTTAAATATCTCACTCTTCTTACCCTTTATGCTAATTGTACCTTCATGGCTGTTAAAATCGTGATTTATTGAAGCATATTCATGTTTATGAGGCAAGGGGTGCCGCTTATTGCTAAGCCTTTTATCATTAGCCTGCACAACAAGTCCCTCCCTCTCTTCATTGGATTTTGCAAACCTTACAATGCCATAGTTACTTTCATTGGCATTTTTCAATCTGCGGTCATTTCCCTGGACTACAACTCCCGGCCTGTCCTCTCCATCCTCTGCCAATTCCACGATACCATTTGATACTGTCGTGGCATCCTTCAGCCTGCGGTCATTCCCCTGTACCGCAACATCCTCTTTGTCCTCTCCGTCTTCTGCCAGTTCCACTATACCCTTTGATACTGTCGTGGCATCCTTCAGCCTGCGGTCACTTCCCTGGACTGCTGAAAAAGACGCATCCTCACCATTTTCAGCAAACCTTAAAATACCTTTTATCTCTTCAGTTGCATCCTTTAGTCTCCTGTCATTTCCCTGGACTACAACTCCTTCGCTATCTTCACCATCCTCTGCCAGTTCCACTATACCCTTTGATACTGTCGTGGCATCCTTCAGCCTGCGGTCACTTCCCTGGACCGCTGAAAAAACTGTATCCTCGCCATTTTTGGCAAACCTTAAAATACCCTTTGTCCCTTCTGTTGCATCCTTTAACCTTTTATCATTTCCCTGAACCACAACTCCCGGTTTATCCTCTCCATCGCTTGCAAGCTCCACAATACCCTTTGTTTTTATTGTTGCATCCTTCAACCTGCGGTCATTCCCCTGTACTGCAACTCTTTCTTTTTCTTCTCCGTCTTCTGCCAATTCCACTATACCCTTTGACACTGTTGTGGCATCCTTCAACCTTTTGTCATTTCCCTGTACAACTACTTCTTCTTTATCTTCGCCGTCTTCTGCCAGTTCCACTATACCTTTGCTGGTGACTGTTGAATCTAGAAGCCTTTTATCATTTGCCTGTACCACTAAACCAGAACTATTATCACCATTATCAGCCAGCCTGCAAATTCCATACGATTCAGTAGTTGCCCTGTGAAGCCTTATATCATTACCTGTTACAACAGCATTCTCCGTATACAAACCGCTTGGACACAATTTAACTATTCCGAATTTTTCATCAGATGCATTCTGCAGTCTTGAATCATTCCCCTGGACAACTGTTCCGCTTTTTATCTCACGGTCATAAGCCAACCTGACAATTCCCGGTTTTTGCTCTGATGCGTACTTCAATCTTGAGTCTGATGCCTGTATGACCATACCGTCCTTGCTATCACTGTCTTCTGCTAATTGTACAATTCCTTTAAATATTGTTGTGGCATCTCTCAATCTCATATCACTTGCCTGTACCACTGTTCCCGACAGGTTTTCCCCGTCCTTGGATAACTTAACAATGCCCGATTGAAAAACTGAAGAATATGGCGTCAATTCGCCAATATTATGCGTATGCAGGAAATCATGCGGAGCAGCAGATATTTCAATCTTTGAAAATATTACACCGTATTGTCCCGGATCAATTTCTACTCCCCTTGATTCAACACGTATATATCTTGCCGGCGTAATATTTACATCCCAATAATAATCTGTTAAGGCTTCTCCCTTAAAGTTCTTTTCATCAAAAACAGTTGTCCAGATATCATTATCAATACTTTTCTCTACATAAAAATTCTTTGGAAAACCTTTATTGGATGCTCCAAGAACAAACCTGTTTACATGGAAAACTTTTCCAAGGTCAATAGATAAAGATTCCTTTCTGCTGTTCCCCTTTGAAATAGACTGCCAGTAAGTATCTTTACTGCTATCAATTAAATTAGCCGGCTCAGATTTTTCTGAAAAACTGCTGCTTGCGGAAATACTTTTTATCCCGGAAATACCGGTATTAAAATTACCAATCTCTGAATAATAATTTGAGTTATTTTCTCTTGAATCTGTTATGACAACCTTTAAAAATCTCAATTCAATAAATGGTAAGTCTATCACATATGATTGACCATCCAGTTCAAATTTTCTTTCCCAATGAATAACTTTCCATATATTCCCGTCAATACTGCTCTCAAAGTGGAATTCTCTGGGAAAAGTTGATGCACCATTGAGTGACGGCATTAACTCTATGTAATCTATTATTATATTCCTATGATAATCTATTATAAAATACTCTGTTTCTGATTTATCTCTCTTCTTGCTGCTCCAATAACCGCTGTCTTTTAAAATATTCTTAACAGATGTATCCTCCTGCAGTTCACTTGAAAAGCTGTGTATTGTTCCAGCAAAAATTCGTTTATGGCTGATATTTAAATATTCCATCTTTACCTCTACAGTATCAAAAAAATTAATAATGAAATAATTTATTAAAAACAGGTTATGTCAAATCTTTTATTTAATAACTGCTGCTACTTAAAGAAATATAATAAAT
>JBHPHB010000195.1:0-4430 GCA_042569985.1 Spirochaetota bacterium
GATTCAAAAAAAACAGGCAGGCATTGATGAACAAAAGGCATTTGCCCGTGTTGTGCTTTCAGTGCTTGGTAAAAACATTGTTGTAAAAAAATAATCACAAAATCAAAAAATACATACAGGGCAATATCAACAACCTCATTTTTCATACCCATTGTCCCAAATAGATGCGTCCCCGGGCCGGGATAATACACATTGACAACCTGGATGGGAAATGTATACTCCAGGGCAACGCTTTCATGCTTATCGTTAAACCGGATGGTGAGAAAAAAGAGCAGGGCATAAAAGACCCCCACAACGAGAATACATTTAAAAATATTCTTTGGTGATAATGCCCTTACAATACTCATTCGTATACACCTAATGCCCTATAGTCTTGCCCGAAATCCGGGTTAAAGGAATCCTCAGGGAATTGCTATCCCCGTTTTTTGCTACCTCTTTTGCCATTGCATCAAAGGCATTCTCTCTTAAGCCCATTCCGGCGGCAATACGCCTGACGGAGTACAAAACATCCTCTTCTCCAGTCATCCTTTCGGCAATACCTTCAACTATTACGGCATACCACCTGGAACAACTTCTGTCACTGTCGCATATTTTAAATACAACATTCTGATTTTCCCTGATGCACCTTGACATTCTTCCCCCTGGCCTCGTTCCGCAATATATATACTCACCGTCAGTACCATAGGAAACCTCAACCGCATAGGGGACCGCACTTTCAACTCCAATAAGCGTACCCCATGTCCATTTTTTTATAAAGGAAATAATTTCTTCTCTCGTCATATCTCTCATCAACAAATCTCCGGATTTATTAAAAGTAATTAATCAAATTCCCTGAGCGATTCCTGGATACCCTTATGGATTTCATACCAGAAATTAAGGGCCGCCTCATACTTATCATTATCAAATCGTTCGATCCAATTTATGAGATCCTCGTCATTGTTCCCTTCAACTACATGCTTCCTTTTTAAAAATGAATGAACCACATCAATATTTCTTTCCGATTCCCAATATATTGATGAATTACGGCTGTTTATCCTCGCGGCAGTTTTAAAGTTATTATCAAGAAATTCCTCTTTCAATCCATAAAGAGATTCAATTATCTCGGGTATCATGTCTTCAGCCCACTTCCTGTGAAAACGGCATATTCCCAGATTATCCAGTATAAGTTCCTGCTTAAGGCGCTGGGCATCCTTTTTTCCAAGATCACGTGGAGGCATAAAATCTTTACCATAATACATGTAATATTTACCCATAATGGCCATGGGTGAAAGAACGCCGGGAGTCCAATACTGGTTAGGCACCATCCAGCCATTACGGGCAAAGGCATTATAAACAAAAGCATCCAGAATTTCATCTCCCCTTTCCCTTGACAGCCTCCTTGCAAATTTTCTTGCTCCAAATGAAAGATCAAGGATCCCCCTTTTCTCAATTATTGAATCAAGAATCTCAATTCCGACTTCCGCATTATGCATAGAGTCAGACACAACATCAAATCCTTCAGGTGAAAACCTGGGAGTTTCTTTAATACCGAGGTCATCCGGCTCGATATATCTTTCATGGAGGCATTCCATGAGCCAGGCAATAACACCACCCGCTGAAATGGCATCGAAGCCATAGGCATCAGCATGGCCCACAAGCTTTTCTGCAGCACGCTGGTCAAAGATGCCCGAAAGGGGGCCCATTGCCTGGTAGGGCTCATAGTCCTTTTTAAAATCATCCTTCATCTTTTTACAAACTGCCGAACATGGTTCACCGCATGTGTGCTGGCTTTTTGTTTTTATTGTCTCTTCATTGAATTGCTTCAGATAGTGGTTGGTCACAAACTTATCATTAATCTCCAGCCTTTCCTCCTCCGTCATGTATATGCTCCTGTAATTAAAGGAAAACATATTTCCCTTAAGGGTAGCATAATTCACTCCAAAGGTTCCTCCCGTATCAAAATCAGGATTAAAGCGGTACTTGGTTGTAGCCTCAAAATCCTTGGCCTTTAATTTTTTATTATATTTATCAATAAACCACTGGTCTGCAACTTTGCGGTCACGGAAATCCTCATCAACAAATGTCCCCCCGTAAATAACAGCGGCAATACCATGTTCACTGAGCATCTTGGTACCAAAACCGCCCCGGCCTGCCCATGTATCAACACTGGTTATCTTCCCCTTATTTATAGGCACTGAAGCTATTGCCCCAAAATCAGTAGCCTCTGCTGCCTGCCCCACCGCAAGTATTCTTGGGTCAGTTAAATACCGGTGCCCCAGCATGTTATAGGTATAATCAATTAAAGAATATACGCCACCCCTGCCCTCTTTCCAGACACTGTTTAAATCAACGGGAATTATCTCAACTTCGATTTCCTCACCGTGAATCCTGTTCAGATACAGTATTGAAGGCGTGCCGGATCTGTTTATTATTGATAGCATATCTATGCCCAGGTTATCAAAAACCAGGCCTGCCCCTCCCATGGAGGAGATATAAAAACCACGCCAGCAGGGAGAAAAACCGCTGAAGACCAGCCTGTTCGAACCGGGAAAAATAGAACCTGCCAAAAGGCCTTTTCCAATGTTCATACTATTGTATTTTGAAGAAAGATGGAGGCCCAGGTCAACGGGGCCAAAAAAACCACCAAGGGGATATTTCTTAACCCTGTAAAATTTTGTTTCTGCGTCAACGAATAATGTTTTTAAGTGTGCATCCATATGCATATTTTTCCTTTATAGGTCTGATATAATTACTGTAATTCAGGGATGTTTTGTCAATAAACAAAAATTTTTAAATGCTTCGGGAATAAATATTTAAAATTTAAAAATTATATTATTTGACAGAATAAACATAAAAGTATGATTAATCCCATCTGCATTTTATAATTTAATTTATTATTAGCAATTTAAAATCCACCAGATAGATTATTATGAAGATAAAAATTGGCCTGGACATACATGGTGTAATAAACACAAATCCCAATTTCTTTGTCTCCCTGGCAAAACTAATCAGGGATGAAGGCGGTGAAGTTCATATTGTAACGGGCACTCCCTTCTCAGAGGCAGAGGATGAGCTATTGTCTTATAACAATGGGGAAAAGTGGTGGGACTATTTCTTTTCAATAGATGACGAACTATTTGAAAAAAAAGTACCCCATGTAATCGATAAAAGAGGCGGAAGATATTATAATGATTTGGAATGGAACAGGGCAAAGGGAGTATACTGCTCAAAAAATAAAATTGACATTCACATAGATGACTCTGAAAGGTACAAAGAATTCTTCACAACACCCTATCTTTGTGTAAAGGACAACATTTAGAAGTCCCTGAACCCTTCCTTTAATCGATCCATTATTTTCACAGGGTCAACAACAACAACCCTTGTTCCGTTTAAGACATCAATGAAATTAATCTCATTTCCATACCGGGGAATAATTTGCTGATGAACATGCTCAATACTGGCACCACTGCCGTTTCCAATATTAAAGCCCACGTTAAACCCGCTTGGGGCCAACTCTTTTTTTAAAATTGTTATAGACCTTGAAAGAAGTTTGTGCATCTCCAGGGCTTCGTCATCAGTTAAATCCCTTAAATCGGTAATATGCCTGTGGGGAAAGACCATAAGATGGCCGGGATTAAAGGGATATTTATTCATTGAAATTATAAACCTGTCCGTTCTATGGACCTCAAGGCACTGGACTTCTTTAGACCTATCCCTGATTGAACAGAGGATACAATCCACTTCGGGCTTATCTCCCTTTATGTAATTTATCTTTTCTGTATTGAACAGATGCTTGCTCATAATATAAATTGATACAGCTGCAAAATTTACTTGTCCCTGGAAATAAATATAACGTAAAACATAATTAAAATACTGACAATTACAAAGCCAAAAATCAGCATTACAATTGAGATGACATTAAACCTCTTATGGGCGGCAACTTTTGACTCTGAATCTTTCAAAAGATTCTTCACTTCAAGTTTTAGCATGCTGGCTTTCAAATTTAAATCTGCCTTCAATGTATCCTGGGAAAGTTTTAGAAAGTAAAGCTTTACATTTTCCAGCCTGCGGGAGATTTTACTTACATCAACATGTTTGGATTTTATAATATTGATATTCTCCTCAATTTTTTCAATAGAAGATTTTATATCCGCCAGGACTGGCTGAGAATTATTTTTTTTCAATACATCATCTTTCTCACCCTCTGCCATTAAAACAGAAGAAGATATAATTATAATAGAATCTTATAACCTCATATTTTAAAAAATTATAAATCCAAAATATTCTGAACCAAACTTAATGCCAATTATTGCTAAGTTTGTATAAATACCCGCTATTATATCATCGGCAACAATCCCCAGCCCGCCCTTTAATCTTTGAGATATTCCCGCGGGGAATGGTTTGGCAATATCGAAAATTCTGAATATTATAAATGCAAGTATTACTATTTT
>JBHPHB010000196.1:0-4349 GCA_042569985.1 Spirochaetota bacterium
TTTGATATTTAAATAAGCATTTATTTTGAGTATATCGAAGGCGGACAAACGTTTGGGCGCCTTCGCGTTTCGTAATATTTCAAAAATCAATAAGACTGAAATCAGCGGTTAATTGACAGCAAGAATCAGTTCCGATTTTTCCCACTATCAGGTCATTGGCAAAGGCCATGCATGATTGATATCCGCATTCACCGCAATTGGTTTTGGGCAGATGTTTATAAACTTCAAGGACAGAGATACTCTTATGCTTTGTTGTATCGGGCGTTATTGAATCCTTTCTGTTTTCCAGGTCTATGAGAAAATCAAAAAATGATTCAATAAATTCAACTGCTTCCTCCCTGTTTTTAAAGGGCTTAAGAAGTACCTGTTTGGGATAGAGCACGCAGGTTTTTTCCTGAACAGTAAATTTAACGTAATGGGGATTGTCAAAATACTTTGAGCTATCCATTGCCGAGTTGATATAGGGGAAGAGGTTTGAAACATCAGTGACCAATGTAAATCGCACAGCCCAGTCGGAACTTTCAGGATTGCATTTTGGTGTTGATATTAAAAAATCTGTATATTCCCTGGAAATCAAGACTTACCTCTGAAATCAATTCTCCTACTTTGAATGATTACATATTTATAAATTATAATGTCAAGTTTATTTCAAAATACAAATCTCTTGACATTATTCTTCAATGAAAAGATAATCCAATAAAATATATAAATTCGTAGAAGCATATTGAGGCAGTCCAATAGACGAAGTAGGCCTTCTTTTAAGCCCCCCAGCCCCCCCGGAGGGGGGCTTTAGAATATCAGTATAGAATAAATACAAAGTCCCCTGTAGGGGATTTAGGGGGAAATATTTAAGATTGGTTTTATACTTGGAACAATCCACTTTGATTACTTTATTATAAAGGAGAGACACCATGAGGCTAAAAAAAATATTCATTCTTTTTGTTATAATTATACTGACCAGTTTTTCATTCGTTCATAAAGATTCATTTTCCTATTATTACGGGAACAAGGTATTCCTAAAAAAGGGTAAATCGACTATTTACATGTACAAGGGAACAATAAAGCGGCTATATTTTGACTATATGGCAATTGATTTAAAATATGAAGGGAGAGAAAAAGGCTATGCTTTTATTAGATTTCCCTCGGAAAACAAGCTTGTCAAAGTGGTTTCTGATAACTCTACCAGGGTAGCTTTAAAAAATTCACCTAACGTTTTGTACCTTACCTATGAAAGCCGAAACCGAAAAAAAATATACAAGTACAGTCACAGCCCGATTTATTTAACAGTTAAGCTTGGCGAGAAGAATAAAGATTATAAAGCTGACCCAAATATGATAAAGAGGGTGAAGCTTGCCAACTACCTGGCAAAGATTCAGCTCATGGGGGGGGACCATTTAAAATATTCACAGAAGATGCTCCAATATTTAATGAAGAATCACAATGTAGTGCCCACAATAGAGGAGTTTAATAAACGATCTTTCAGGAACTGGCGGAGACAGAGGAGGAGAGATTCCATAGACCTGTATTCTCTGCTAAGCGGGGGCCTTGCCATAAGGGAGTCCCTGCAGACTGAAACAATCAGGGCGGTAAAAAAGGCTGAAGAAACTATCCCCCTGGAAGGCCTTAAAACTCCCACGGTAAAATCTCATCCCTTCAAGGAAATGTTAAAGGGCAGGCAATACAAATTCTTTCCACTTGCCAATGCGTGCCCCTATGACTTTTATTATATGCACTTTATCAACATGAGGAAGGCCCTTGATTTTTTTGACTATATCAATGAGGTGGGAGGTTCAATTTACCAGAAGTATTCTCCAAAATCGGTTGACTTTATGGTCAAAGAAAAGGTGCTCCGGCAGCTGGCAATAAAGGAGAATAAATGGGCAAGAAAATTTTATTTTTTGTTAAATATCTTTTAATCACTTCCCGTGAATCATCAGCGATAAGAACATCCTCTTCGGGATAGTTATTATAAATGATACCGCAAATATCAATGTTTCTATTTAATAAAGCATCAATAGTTAGAATGGTGTGGTTTATACTCCCAAGCTTTGAGGAACTTACAATTATCACGGGGTAACCTGTGCTTGCAATATAATCGATGACCATGATGCCTCCGGTTATTGGAACATTTATACCGCCAACGCCTTCAATTATTACATACTCATACTTTTCAGCAAGGCTCTTTGTGGCTTTAGTTATTACATCAACATCAATTTGAGTTTTTTCCAGCTTTGCAGCAAGATGGGGTGATGAGGGAAATTTAAAAACATAGGGGCAGGTTAATCCCTCCCTGTCGTCATCACCAAAATCCGTGCCCATTATTTTTCTATGAAGCTCAATATCCTCTGATTTTTCTGTACAGCCTGTTTGGGCAAGCTTTTGCGTAATAACTGATAGCCCCTGTTTATATAAAAAACGGGCAAGAAGTCCTGATGCATAGGTTTTGCCCACCCCCGTATCAATACCTGTTACAAAAACAATGGGCATCCGGTAAACTCCTTAAATGATCTCTTTTATTATATGGGGTATATCTTTAATATCATCCCATTCAACATTTGAGGTAAGTGATATCCTTATCCTGGAACTGTCTTTAGGAACTGTTGGCTCACGAATTGGGAACAAGAGATAACCACTTTCCTGAAGGGTTCCGGCAGCATCAACTGCTTTTTTATTGCTGCCAATAACGACAGGCAGAATCTGGCTGTTGCCCAAAGTTTTAATTCCTTCATCTTTAAAAGCCCTGTTCAGCTTTCCTGCAACATGAAGAAGTTTATCTGCCTTATCCTTTAAAGAGGAAAACCGTTCAATATTATGGAGGTTCCAGTTAACAATTACGGGAGGAAGGGAAGTGGTAAAGATCAGGGTACGCATCCTGTTAATTAAATAATCCTTAATTATGGGAACTGCCAGTGCAAAGGCGCCAATGGAAGCAAGAGCTTTGCCAAAAGTACCAACTATAATATCCACATCATCTATAACGTTAACATCTTCGCATATTCCAAGACCATTTGCACCAAAAATCCCAAATGCATGGGCTTCATCAATATAGAGGAGAGCATTAAAATTATTTTTTATCTCTACCATTTTTCTAATATCACAGATATCTCCATCCATACTGAAGATAGATTCTGAAATTATAATTACATTTTTATAATCCCCTCTTTTCTCTTCAAGTATTTTGATTATCTCTTCATGGTTGCAATGGTCATACACTATACAGTCACTGCCTGACAGCCTGATGCCGTCTATAATACTGGCATGGTTTAGCCTGTCAGACAGGATAAGGTCTTCTCTGCCCGATATAGCAGGTATGATACCTGTATTTGCATGATAGCCGCTATTGAAAACAAGGGCCTTCTTTTTATCTGCCTGAGGTGAAGTTTCTATCAACGCATCATTATATAGACGGGAAATTTTTTCTTCAAGTTCAGAGTAGATAGTATAATCCCCGGTTAAAAGCCGTGATGAAGAACTGCCCATTCCAAAAGAATCAACAATGTTTCCCCCTGTGATCTTTTTGAAAAAATTTTCATGAAGATTTTTATCAGTGGCAAGTCCCAGGTAATCATTGGAAGAAAGGTTTAACATTTCAATGTCATTATATACTACATGCTTCTCATTACGCCCTTCGATAGTTTTAAGCGACCTTAATAGGTCATTGTTTTTCAGATCATTTAATTCTTTTTCAAAAATGGAATAGAGCCTGCTGTCCATATGTCAGCACCCCTGTTCCTTAATTACTTCATGGATTGATGATGTTAGTTCTGACAGTTCTTGAGGTTTTATTATATATGGAGGCATTATATATATGACATTTCCAAAGGGCCGGATCCATACTCCCCTTTTGACAAAGTTATCAACAGCCAGTGCCACTTGAACCGGCCTTTTTAATTCCACCGCACCGATTGCTCCCAAAACCCTTACGTCAGAAACAAGGGGTAATTCCACACACCGTGAAAGTTCACTTTTTAACTGTTTTTCAATGCTCAATACTTTATCTTCATAAAAATTTTCAAAGAGAAGATTAATATTGGCAATGGATATTGAACAAGCCAGGGGGTTACCCATGAAAGTGGGGCCATGCATAAATACACCCGGTTCACCTTCTGAAATTGTTTCGGCCACATGGCCCGTAGTAATTGCCAGCGCAAAACTCATGTATCCCCCTGTTATAGCCTTGCCAAGGCACATTATATCGGGAGATACTCCTCCGTGCTCACAGGCAAACATCTTTCCCGTTCTTCCAAAACCAGTTGCTATTTCATCAAATATTAACAGCAGGTTAAATTCATCACACAACTCCCTTGCACGGCGGATATAATGGGGAGAATAAATTCTCATTCCTCCCG
>JBHPHB010000197.1:0-4296 GCA_042569985.1 Spirochaetota bacterium
TAGAAATATCTTTTAAAATACTTTCTTGGTTCCATCAGTGCAATTTGCCTGAAGGCTGAATTCAAAAAGAAAAGGGCCCCGTCCTTGAATAATATGGGGAAGGCCTCCCGGTCTAATCCCTTTACGAAACCGTAGTTTTCGCGGCCCAGTGCAGGTATTGCGGTTGGTCCAATAAATACTTCACCGGAAATGCCCCTTGAAAAATGGACTCCCAGAAAGGGATTTTTTATATTTGGCACAGGGTAAATATTTCCCCTAACATGACCTGATTTTTCTTCTGTTAGTTTTCTATAGGTACCCTTGAAAGGTATGAGCCTGAATTCACTGCCAACACTAAAAATCCCGGCAACACGGTCACTGTATGCTCCTGATGCATTTATAAAAGTATTAAAGCCGATTTTTTCTTTTGATGTGATGGCGACATTGTCGTCAGAAATACCTGTAAATTTTCTGCCTGTGAGAATATTTACTTTTGATGATAAACAATCATTATACATACTTTTTAATATTGACTTCGGATCAATAATTGCAGTCTCCGGTGAAAAAAGTGCCTCCTTTATTGTCTTCGCGTTGGGTTCAATTTCTGACAATTCATGTTCATCAATAAGCTTTACGGGAGAACCGTTTGCACGGGCCCTTTTATAAAGCTCATGGAGTGTATCAATTTCGCTTTCATCCTTCGTTACAATTACCTTACCCGTTTCAAGAAGGGGGAGCCCCTTTTCTTTGCAGTACTCTTTCATTAACCTGTTGCCGGTAATACATGATTTTGCCTTGAGGCTGTCAGGGGAGTAGTAGATCCCCGCATGGAGTATACCACTGTTCCTGCCCGATGCATGAAGGCCAATTTCATCTTCCTTTTCAATAATTGTAATGTCCCTGTGCCCTCTTTTAAGAAGTTCCAGCGCAATCGTTAGGCCAATAATGCCGCAGCCGCAAATTCATTTATTTTTATTTATTTTACTCTCTGATAATTTGTGGCTTTTTCGGGTCCCTCCAGCCTGAAATTGCTGTAGTTTCGGATGATGGATGAAATATCCTCATCTGAGAAGTATCTGAAAAAAACAGGTTTTATAAAATCGCTATTTTCATTATAATTAATAAGATATTTGTGTAAAGATCTGTCCTTTTTGATTATTGAACACAGGGGCGTATTGGGGTATACCCTGAAATTATTATTAACCCCAACTGTTTCTGCCGGTTGATCTTTTAAAAAAGAAATAAAGTTTATGGCATCTTCTCTTTTCTCATAAGGAAATCCCGTCATGAGGTCAACAGCAATTTTTATACCATGTTTCCTGCTCAGTGCAAAGAATTGTTCCAGCTTTTCATAGTCATGTTCTGAATATTTCTGGGGTACTGTATCAAGGCTTAAAGTTATCATTGATGCCCCTGATTTCTGCAGGCACTGAAATAGCTCCTCAGAAAAGGGAAACGGTTTCATGTAGAGAGACCACTTTAAATTTTTGATATTTTTAGATAAGGCCCTGCAGATTGATATGGAATAATCCAGGTTTAGATTAAATTCACTGTCGCACAGGTGGAAGTTATTATAGCCAGCATCGGTTAATTCCTTAATCTCCATTGCAACCCTTTTCGGATCCATTGGTGTTATCTTTTTATCTCCTTCGGGACAGTAGATGCAATTTTCATTGCAACCCACCTGTGTCCTGAACCCAATAGCCCCTTCCTTGATGAGGTATGTGTTGTAATTAATGACCCTTTCTCTTTTAAAGTGAAAGTCTTTGCTTTCAGAAACACCATAGCAGTCAATTACAGGTTCAGGTTTGCTGTTACTTTCAAGTTTATCAAGCAAGGTGATTAAAGCCCTTTCCCCGGGCCCGCAAATTCCGAAATCTGCTTCTGTATGAGAAAGCAGTTCCGAAGGTGCAATGGAAAAACCCGCACCACCAAGTATTATTTTTTTACCGTATTGTCTGCATGCTGATACCAGTTTTTTCAGGTCATCAACGTAGTATTCATTTGTGTGGAAGAGGACAGTGTCAATCTGCCTGAATGTAATTCCCACAATGGAGGGGTCATATGAATTTATTCTTTCTTTTAGATCTTTTACGGGATCATCTGAAAAGCAAAGGTCCAATACTTCATATTTATGTTTACTTTTTTTCAGGGCTCCCGCAAGATATTCGAGCCCCAGTGGAATTACCGGAGGGTGGTGGTACCTGTTTGGATTTACAAGAAGTATTTTCATGGTAATTTCTTAGAAATCCATTCTGGCAAGGGAATTATCGATGTCAATAATTATAATTCAGCAGGTTTTTTTAAAAGAAGTATTTCATTATTAAACCAAGCTTACCTTTTTTGATTGCATGCATGCCGGAGTATTTCATTACCTTTCGTATTTTATCCCTGTATTGCGGTTTGTAGCAATGGGTTTCGCATTTTTTACAGCTTGGTTTGGGATCGTAAGGGCATATTATACGCATGCTTGCAGAGTAAAGGAGCAGTTCTTTGCAGGAACTGCATAATTCAAGTTCCCTGTCATTTATATACATGCCGGTTTTACCCTTTGAAATAACCGGAACCTTTTTATCATTTTTGTGGTTGTTGTCACAATATATTTTAATGAATTCTGCCAGGACATCAATATCATGGTTGACTGACTTATCGGGTTTGTTGGTTTTATTGTTTGAATTTATTGAATTCATTTTTTTGAAACCTTAAACAATCTCTATCTTGTTAGGATTCCTAACAAGATAGAGATATATGTTATAAAAGTCAATAAAAAAATAAAACATTAAAAAATAAAAAGCATTTCCATGTTAATCGCTTTCCCATACTACATAGCGGAAACCTCTCCTTGTATTGAGGTATTTCATCCTGGTTGGCTTAATTGTAATAACATTAAAGTTGGTGGGAGTATTTTCAATATCAATTCCCTGTTCCCTCATCCTGTCAAAATTGCCTGTATAATCGCTATGTTTGAAGATTTCCCTGAATTTATTCTCGTTATCATTTCTTTTAAAAACCGATGCTTCACCCCATATCTGCAGCCCCTTAGCGCTGAAAAAATCCTCTATTGGATCATAGAGATCCGCTATTGTATAGGACACAGTATTGTTTTCCTTGATGTTGCCAATTTTCCCGCCGCCTTCGGAAAATATATAAATAGTTAAACCGTCATTGCAGTACTCAAGTATTGTGCTCCTGGCAATGTTGTCCCTGCATGTGGAAAGGTGCAGGACATTGTGTTCGTCAATGTATTTGACAAGCTCCTTTTCAAAATCTTCAGTTGATATATCTTCAACAATCTCGACATTTTTAGTTTTTAGTAATTCCTTTAGTTCTTTACGAACGGGGGGTACTTTTACTGTGGCCATTTTGAAATATCTCCTTAATTTGAAAATTTGTTGTTTACTCTATGTTCGCCGAGTGATTGCCGGCATTTCAATACGATCCCGGTTATTGAGTGATTGCGCAGCAATCGTATCGAAATATCGGGATCACGCTTCGACCTGGCTCAGCGCAAGCTCAATGACCGGCAATTGTATCGAGGCGAAATTCATTGAAAACGTTCCCTTTAATATGATCCCTTGTTTTATTATTTATTGTCAAGTATTATTACATTGACAATTATGCAAAAGAATTCAATATTTAAAATGAATTAATTTTCAGGAGTTTTTTTTGAAGAAAAGCATATGGGTCATTTTTCTGTTGCTTTCATGTTCCATTTACACCGTACGTGATGGTGATTACAGGACCAGGCAGGTAGCCATAAAAAGGCTCCCCCTGAAGATGGAGATAAATAATTCAAAGATGAAAACCTGGGTTATGAAAACTTCCTGGGAATTAAAAGGGGAGCGGGATAATGTTCTTGCAGAAATAAAAAAGGGCAGGCTCTTCATGAGTAAGGATAAATTATACTGGGAATTTACTTATCATGTTACTGCGAAAGGCTGGAAGCCCCATTCCCACTACCAGGGATTTATTATCAATCTTTATAATAAGAAGGGAAAGAAATTTGAAACCCTTAAGTTTGGAATCTGGATAAAATGCTCCTTCCTTAACAGGAAAATGTTTAACAGGCAGGACCTGCACCCCCTTTCATTTAAGGGTGTTCACAGAATTGAGGTATATCCCCGTCCCCAGTTATGGTATAGATGTAAAAGATAATTTTGGGAAATTTAATATTTACAATTTATTTTTCCGCTTCAATTACCCACCATCTTTTTTCATTTTTATTTCCAAAGTACCGGTACGTGAGTTCACCCAGCAATTCAACATGTAAGGTTGAAAAGCCTTTAGTCCTCAGATAATCTATTGGATCTTCAGGAT
>JBHPHB010000198.1:0-4233 GCA_042569985.1 Spirochaetota bacterium
GTCAAAGTGCTACCGGGCATAAACGCAAGAACATCAATCCCCTGTTTTCAGTATTCCCGGATGCGAAAATAATCCAGACACATAGGGACCCTGTAAAAGTACTTCCGTCATTCTGCAGCATGATCGCACATTCATGGGGAATATTCAGCGATAAAGTTGATCCTATGGAAATCGGGAAAATATGGAGCGCAAAACAGGAACAAATGGTAAACCGCTCCATGGACTACAGGACCAGGGCCGGTGATAACAACTTCATCGACATCTCATACTATGACCTCATATCAAATCCCATAAGGGAAATCAAAAAAACATATGAATTCCTCAAAAGGCCTCTAACCAGTGATGCATTAAACCGCATGACAGCGTGGATGGACAACAATCCGCAGCATAAGCATGGGCGTCACAAATATTCACTCCATGATTTTGGGCTGACAAAAAATGACGTGGAAGATAAGTTCGGCAAGTATAGAAAAAGATTCAAAATCAGGACGGAGGAACATATTGAAAACCAATGAGGACCTTACCGGTAAAGTTTGCCTCATCACCGGAGCAACAGAAGGACATGGAAAGGCCTGTGCAAAATTGCTGGCCCAAATGGGGGCTCACATAATTATCCTTGGAAGAAATAGAAAAAAGTGTGTCAGTGTTCAAACTGAGATTGCCAAAACAACGAACACAAACCCTGAAGTCCTTATCTGTGACCTTTCGTCCAAAAAAGAAATTGGGCATGCTGCCGAAGAATTCCTTTCGAGACAAAAGCCCCTCCACATACTTATAAACAATGCGGGAATAGTCAACAAAGAGAGAAAAGTAACCGGTGATGGTATTGAAGAAACTTTTGCAGTAAATTACCTGTCACTTTTCTACCTCACCTGGCTCCTCCTTGACAGGATAAAGGAAAGTGCACCTTCCCGGATTATAAATGTATCTTCCGACATGCACAGGATGGGCAGGCTCGATTTAAACAATTTACAATTAACAAAAGGGTACTCCTGGATTAAAGCTTACAGCAATTCAAAACTGGCAATAATTTATTTTACAATTGAGCTTTCTAAATTGCTGAAAAACACAGGTGTCACAGTCAATGCCCTTGACCCCGGCCCTATAGCTTCAAACATTGCAGGGAATGATAAAAGCGCAATAACAAGAATGGCATCTTATGTAATCAAAAAAACATTTCCCAAACCGGAGAGAGCTGCGAGAACTGCCATTTACCTGGCAACATCAAGCGAAATCGAAGCAGTCAGCGGGAGGTACTACAGGTTTATGAAACAGAAGGAGCCCTATTTAAAAAATGGAAACCCCTCACTGGGAAAGAATTTATGGGACCTTAGCATTGAACTTACACTTTCAGAATAATATTTTCTCACTTACCTCAGGTCTATAGGGCCAAAGACTTTATCAACAATTTTACTTATTGTTTTAATGGACCAACGGCGGGTAAAGAATCTGGTCATAAAAAAACTCGAAAACCTGTTATATCTTCCAGGTATAATACTGGGAGTTTTACCCAGGGCTTTCATAGCCTCTTTTACAGTTTCATGCACTCCCATCACCCTGACAATAGATGCATCCTTAGGGTTCTTTTCTTTTAAACCCGGAGTCAAAGTGCTACCGGGCATAAACGCAAGAACATCAATCCCCTGTATGCCCAATTCATACCAGAGGCTCTCACCCAGAACCAGGTTGTACGCTTTTGTGGCTGCATAGCTTCCAAGAAATGAGGTTCCCTGTAAAGCTGACATGGAAGAAAGAAAAATTACCCCCCCCCTGTTGCGAAGGACCATTTTGCCCGCAAAGTGGTGAGCAAGAAGCATGGACGCCCTGGCATTAACATAGAGTTCATTTATCAGCTCTTCACGTGTATTTTTAAGAAAGGGCCTGATATGTGATATTCCTGCATTATTTACCAGAAGGCCCACTTCAATGGATTCTGTATATGGTTTAATGACATCCAGAATATCTCCCCTGCTCAAATCAAGGGCTATAGATCTGACCCGAACTCCATATTTTTTTTCTATCAGTTCCTCCCTGTCTTTAAGTAAATCCCCGTCAATATCTACAAGGACCAAATTCAATCCGGCATTGGCACACTGATATGCAAACTCTTCCCCCAGGCCCTTTGAAGCACCTGTTATTATTGCCCAGGGGCCATATTTTTCCAAAAAAGCTTTATTCATCCTGCCATTTCCTTTGTCAAAGTTAGTATAAAAACATTACTTCCCATTTAACAGGGGGAATACTGTTTGTCAATTTCAATATTTTACAAAAATTACTTGACTGGTATCTAAATTTTCTACAATTTTTTATTTATGAAAAAAATCAAGGAGAATTCATAATGAAATTATTAGAACCTGGGAAAATTGGAAACCTGGAAATTAAAAACCGAATAGTAATGGCGGCAATGGGAGTACGCGGATTATGCGATGAAGACGGGGACTGGGGAGAGCGTTTTCGTTCTTACTACGAAGCCAGGGCCGCAGGCGGGGTTGGACTCATTACCACGGAGATGACTTTTGCTACACAGGATTTGGAACCGGTTGCAAAGCTCCTGTATAATTTAAAATCGGACAAGCACCTTGATTCGATGCGAAAACTTACAAAAACACTTCACTCATATGACTGCAAATTAAGTGTCCAACTGTCAGCCGGTTTTGGCCGCGTTATTCCGGCCCCAATAATTGATGAAGAAGTGCCGCCCGTTTCAGCCTCGGAAAATACAAATTACTATGTTCCCGATTATCCAGAGTATAATTCCCATGCAATGACTACAGAGCAGACTGCAGCCCTTGCACAGTCCTTTGGGTACGCCGCAAAAAGGTGCCGTGAAGGAGGGGCCGACTGTATTGAATTTCATGGACACGAAGGATATCTCCTTGACCAGTTTATGTCGGCCATCTGGAACAGGCGTGAGGACCGCTATGGAGGGTCACGGGAAAAAAGACTGACATTAATGCGTGAAGCAATAGAAGCAATCCAGCGGGAAGCCGGAAAGGATTTTCCCATAATATACCGTTACGGTATTGCCCATCACCTTGAAGGCGGCAGGGAAGAAGAGGAAGGCCTCTGGCTTGCCGGAGAGTTTGAAAAGATGGGTGTCAGTGCCCTGCATGTGGATGCAGGATGCTATGAAACCTCATGGTGGCCCCATCCCCCGGCTTATCAGCCCCCTGGATGTATGGTGGATGTAGCTGATAAAATCAAAAAAGTAACAAAACTCCCTGTTATTGCAGTGGGGAAATTAAATTACCCCAAGCTTGCCGAAGAAGTAGTGGCCAAAGGTAAAGCAGATTTCATCGCAATTGGCCGGGGTCTTTTGGCAGATCCTAACTGGGTTAACAAGGTCCAAAAAGGAAAGGCTGATGAAATTATACCATGCATTGCCTGCCATGAAGGCTGCCTGTGGCAAATGATTGGCGGAGAGCCAACAAGCTGCACAGTCAATCCTCTTACGGGATATGAAACAGTAAAGCCCCTAACAAAGCTGAAAGAAAAACGCTCTCTACTTATAGTAGGCGGCGGGCCTGGCGGTATTGAGGCTGCACGGGTTGGCTCAGAAAGGGGTTTTGATGTTACCCTGTGGGAAGCATCTGATAAATTGGGTGGAGCGCTTTGGACTGCGTCAGCACCATATTTCAAAGGGGATATTACAGAATATCTTAATTACTTAACCGGCCTTACAAAACGGATATCAGTAAAAGTTGAACTTAACAAAGAAGCCACCAAAGAGGATATACTTGCCTTTGGAGCGGATTATGTAATTATTGCAACAGGCGGCAAAATGGAGCCCTGCCCATTTGAGGGCAGTAGTATTATTTCAGCAATTGATGTTCTTGAAGGTACCGAACCAAAGGGAAATAAAATACTTATGATGGGCGGCGGTGTTACTGCCAGCGAAACGGCCCTACAACTTACCCAAAAAGGCAAAGAGGTTATTCTTTGCGCAAGAGCTGATGATGATGACCTGGATATGTCCGATTTTTATGACCACCACAACCGGCATATGCTTCTGAAATTGCTGAATGATGATCCTAAGATTACTATTTACAAGGGAACTATCCCCGTTAAAATAGAAAGTGACCATGTAGTAGCTGAACAAAATGGCGCTGAAATAAAGATCCCCATGGACAGCCTTGTTTTTGCAGGAAGGCAATTCCCAATAAATGAACTGACCAAAGAGCTTGAAGGGGAAAGAATTTATGGGACCTTAGCATTGAACTTACACTTTCAGAA
>JBHPHB010000199.1:0-4212 GCA_042569985.1 Spirochaetota bacterium
ATATTAACCTCATTTATACCCTAATATCCCCCCCTACACCGCAACCTTCCCAAATCCCATACTCTTTTTATTCTGCAGTCTTTCGATATCTTTGACAGCCTTTTTAACTTCATCCTCATTAATTACTATCTCAGCTGAAGTATCACCGGTATTCCGTAGGATGTGCCTTAGTATTGTTGTGGAAAGTTCAATCACCATTGCACCTGTCATTACGGTATGCTCAGGTATTAATTCTTTGAAGGACTCAAAACTTCTCTTAAAGTTACCCAATTTCTTTTCCAGGAGCCTGGCAATTGAATCTCTGCCAAGCTCGCCCATAAATATCCTCGAATCGATCCTGCCGGGGCGTTCAATGATAGCCTTTTCAACAGCCTCTATCCTGTTAGTCGTAACAACAACCAGGATACTCTCGTTCTCCTCAAGGCCGTCCAGGTTGCTCATGAGAGTGGCAATACCAATCTTGTTAGAAATTATCTTATTCCTGTCCTCAGTATAAAAATCGATATCCTCAAGAATAACAATTGAAGGTTTGCCAATACGGGCAAGTCTGAAAATCCTGTTTATATCATCAGCTGTTGCAATATCACCGGCTTTGACCCATATAACAGTCTCTTCCATAGTGGTTGCAATGATCTTTGCAATCATTGTCTTACCGGTACCCGGAGGGCCGTAAAGCGCCACTCCCCTCTTAAAAGGAAGATCTGCCTTTTTATAAAATTCCTCAAAGCTGAAAAAATCGAATATCTCTCTCTTTATCTTTTCTCTAACGGAATCTTCAAGAACAATATCTCCAAATGATAATTTCTCCTTTAACTTTATTATTTTCTGATCGCCAGTGAACTTACCTCCCTTGACATCAAAATTACTTAAAAGCAAATCCTCATACTTCTCATCAAACAAATTAGTTACTTTTTCAGCATAATCTTTTGAAGCATAAACCAGAACATTGTATTTTGGATTTTTGTTAGTAATATGATTGTCACTGCTTTTTAGAATCCCTGCGGCAGCAACACAACCGTCCTTCTCAAAAACCTTGAATTGGCCTAACTCGACATATCTGAATTTGCTTTCTTTTATCTCTAATCTGAGTCTGTCCCTGACATTACCATCATAAACGGCCTTTCCTTTATATTTAAAATCTTGAAAAATTTCATTTAAAGCATTGCTACCTGCAATGAGAAGATTTTCAGGAAGAGTGGTAATGTGTATTCCCACAGATGAATCATGAAAAACATGCAAATGTTCCATTGACATGAACCTGTGAGGAATCTCCTTTTTCATATACATAGCAAATTCATTCATTAATTCCCTGGCAAAAGATTCATTATCCTCATTATAGATACAGTTGATTCTATATTTAGTTTTATAGAAATTATTTTCCTTTTGATTAGCCTCTCCTATTTTTATCATTATTGGAAAAATTTTTGAACCTGTAATTTCCAATTCAGCTTCAATTGGAATAGATATTTTGTCATTAAACCTCCAGGTTTGAGTGTCAGGATTAATTTTAATTTGCAGGCCATGCTTGCTCCTGATTTTTTCAACTGCCTTATACAGGTTTAAAAGCTCATATTCGGTTATAAAGTTTGTTATGCTTTTCATTAACTACCCCTTTAGAAAAAGTTCATTGCAGTATTAGACTGTCTAAGATGAAAAATATCGGAATTTTTTTATGATAATGCACACTCAATACATTTCTCGCTTCGCACGAAACACTCGTGGTGCCTACTTGAGCGATGTTCCCCTGACCTCTACTGAGCCGGTTGAAGTGTCATTACAACCTGCATAATGACCTGGCAAAATTTAATATAAATGCATCTTTTGATGGAATCACAAAATGTTTATTTTTTCTCTTAATCCGCCCGCAATACTTCTGCCTCATGTCAAATCCCTCGGCAGATTCGTAATTCCTGTAAACAACAGTAAGCCCGGAACCAAAGCCTTCCTCCCCCTCATCAATTTTCATCTTACCTGCTTCACTGTCATCATAAGTGTATTCAATAACACGCCCGTATTCATACCTGTAGATTGGTATAAAGGGTAAATAGGGTATCCGTCCCCCGCCTCTGAACATGAAACCTTCTAAAGACTCAAAGTATTTATCAAAAATTTTTTCTACCCTCTGATACATCCATGAAGGAACAGCCACCCAGAAATACCGGTTCTCTGAACCATAATCACCCATCCATACAGTAAAATGTCTATCTCGTATACTTTTACTTTTTGAAGATGCTATCCTCTTTAATGACTTAAAAAGGGCCTCCCTTACCGGAATTGAATAATCACCAACATCATATGCACATTGAAGTGTTTCGAAATCGAATCCCCAAGACTGCACATTCTGCCAGTCTGAAATGAAGTCGGTGTATTTGACAAAACGCCTCATTCCCGGTGTAAGCGTCATTGACAGGTTATTTAATAATATGAACATTTTTTTTAAACAGTACATAAACATGGCTAAATTACACTAAAATATGAAAATAATTATTGAAACTGTATTTATACATTATAATATCCGATATATGACATATATTGACCTAAACATTAATTTAGGGGTAAATTAAACCATGCAAAAGTTCAAAACGATACAATACCGACTGCTTTTTATAGATAACCTTTTAAGAAAAGAGAAATATCCCAATTGTTCTACAATGGCGAAAGAATATGAAGTCAGCCCAAGAACCATTCAGCGGGATATTGATCACATGCGTGACATGCTGAGTGCGCCAATCGAATATGATAAAAAAAAGAGAGGATTTTATTATACTGAACTAAATTATCAGTTCCCTTCGATGGTGGACTTAAAAGAAAGTGAATTCTTCGCAATATGCATTGCACAAAAAGCTCTTGAACAATATGAAAATACACCGATTTACGAAAAGCTTTCAGATGTTTTTGACAAAATAAGGGCTTTCCTGCCCGAAAGTATTAAGGTTAATACATCGTGGATTGACACCCGATATTCATTCATGGAAGAAAGTCATACCGATATTAATCCTGAAACCTGGGAAATTGTTTCCAATTCACTGCGGAACAAAAAAGAACTGAAGGTCCTTTACATGAGCCCGGGAAAGGAGCCGACATCAAGATGCATTCATCCTTACCACATAGTCAATTTCAGGGGACAGTGGTATATTATCGGGCACTGCTGTATGAAAGACAGCATGCGCCGCTTTGCTGTATCCAGGATAAAAAAAGCTGAAATAACATCTAAAGAATATGCTATTCCAAAAGACTTTGATTTTGATAAATACATGGGCTCGCATTTCGGCATAATGACCGATGCTGACGAATATACAGTTAAAGTACAAATGAGCCCGTCACAGGCACCCTATGTCAGGGAACGCACATGGCATCCGGACCAGGAAATAAAAGAAAATGATGATGGTAGCCTGGTGATATCATTTAGGACAAATTCACTTCTTGAAGTTAAAAGGTGGATACTCTCCTGGGGATCAGAAGCAAAAGTAATTGAGCCGCAATTCCTCGTTGATGAGATAAAAAAAGATCTTCAGAAGACGATATCAAATTATTAAAAAAGGCCCGGCAAAAAGCCGGGCCTCGCATTTTATCTATTGCCGAATTTCTTCAGAAACTTCTACTGCTTCATCCCTGCTATCCCCGGAACCGCCCCGTGAACCAAAGTCAAACTGCTCAACAACAATACTGTTATCGTAAACAGTATGGCCCTTGTCATTCTCATAACGATACTGTTCGAGCCTTCCGGTAATATAAAGCTCTGAGCCTGTTACAGAATGCTCGGCAATTATCTTACCGAGATTTCCCCAGGCCGTACACTTGTAAAAACCGGTTTTCTTATTGCTGCCAAACCAGACATCGTTGGCAATGAAGATTGTGCAGAGAAAATTATCATTCTCCAGGGGTTTTAATTCGGGCTCCTTGATTAGACGCCCACTGATGCATACCTTATTCATAGGACACACCTCCTATACTTTAGATTTAATTCATATAGTACCCCCGCAATGCGGGTATGACTATATTCAATTATTTAGTACTATAAATCATGACTGAGTTTTGTCAACATGTTTATAGATGAGCACACAATAACAGTACATGTATGACAAATAGTGTCGTATAAGAAATAAAAATAATTAATTTTGGAAATTTTCTGAACAGCACTGCAAAAAAATATATTTTTATAAAAAAGATCCGATATAATTTTTCTTATCCTGTCTAATATAGTATAAAAAG
>JBHPHB010000200.1:0-4175 GCA_042569985.1 Spirochaetota bacterium
ATTTTTAAAATTTGCCAAAAATAAGAAGAAAAACTCATCAAGGACACTGGCAAGATCTCTGGCGGCAATTAGACAATTTTACAATTATGCTTCAGATACTTATGACAATGTAGAGAATCCAACTGAAAAAATAAATTCTCCCCAGATAAATAAAACATTGCCCGATTATTTAAATATGGAAGAGGTAAATGCTCTTTTTAAATTTATTTCCGAAAATGATATTTATCAACTGAGGGATAAGGCCATATTTGAATTACTATATTCCTGTGGTTTAAGAATTACAGAGGCAATTGAACTAAAAAATCATGACATTGATTTTGAAAATTCTTTTATAACTGTTTTTGGTAAGGGAAACAAGGAAAGGCTTGTTCCAATGGGAGAGGAGGCTGCAAGGCTAATGCAAAAATATTTAAAGGAATCACGCCCCTTGATTATCAATAACAGGGAAAGCGATTATTTCTTTATTAGTAAAAAAGGTTCACACCTTAACAGAAAGTCTGTGTGGAGATTACTTAAGAATTATGTTAAGCTCACAAACATAAAAAAGAATATCACGCCTCATACGCTTCGCCATTCATTTGCAACACATCTCATTGAGAATGGTGCTGACCTGCGTTCTGTTCAGGAATTGCTGGGGCATATGGATATTTCCACAACACAGGTGTATACACATCTTGCAAAAAACAAACTGCAGGAAATTCACAAGAAATATCATCCAAAGGGTTGATATAATTGTACATTTCAAATTCTATGAAAAAATATTTTCAATTATTTAATATTGTGGTTTTGATAGCGCTTTTTGCATGTACTCCTCCTAAGAGTTTTCTCTTAAGAAAAAAATGGAAAAGCAATGTTGATAAGCATAATATCCGTGTTTTGCTTGTAAATACCAGGTCACGCATAAAGATAACTTCAAATTCTGCGGTTACTGTTTTTAGAAAGCAAAGCGGGAGGACCCTGTTTACTTCATACCAGAAACCAATATTTATATACCCTGAACGTTTAAAGAAATCTATTGTTATAAAATCGAAGGGGCTGCCAATTTTTATTAATGGCAAACCTTACAGGGGTTATCTGGAAATAAACAATGTATTCGGCCGATTGAATGTAATAAACATAATTAGAATTGATGAATATCTTTACAGTGTAGTTCCAAGTGAAATCCCGGCTCTATGGGATATGAATGCGCTTATGGCCCAGGCAGTTGCAGCCAGGACTTATACCTACTACCATTTATTGAAAAAAAGGAATAACACTGCATACGATCTTGATGCGACAACTAACTACCAGGTATACAAAGGAGTAACGGCAGAAAGAGATACGACAAATCTTGCCGTAAAAAAAACATCGGGACAGGTAATTGTTAGTAATTATAAACCGATAATTGCATATTTTCATTCAACCTGCGGAGGCAGGACAACTGATGATAAATATGTATGGAAAGGCAACGATAAAAAATATCTGAAAAGCATTACTTGCAGATATTGCAAGGATTCTCCCAAGTATAAATGGAAAGCCCGATTATCTTTGTATGAAATGAAGATGCACTTAAGGAAAAGGTATCCCAAGATTGCCAATATAAAGAGAATAATTTTCAGAAAAAAGGCTGGCAGGGTACATTCAGTTTCAATATATCACAGCAACGGTTTGATTAAAGTAACCGGCAATAATTTCAGGCTTCTTTTCCCATCCAAAAAGATTATGAGTATGAATTTTAGATCAAGGAAATATTCAAACGGTATAGTACTGGTCGGCAAAGGCTGGGGGCATGGCGTAGGTATGTGCCAATGGGGCGCAAAGGGCATGGCTGAGACCGGAAGAGATTATAAAAGAATATTAAAGCATTACTATCATAATATACGAATAAGCAACATCAAAAATGTATATATTGCAAGTAAGAAAAAGCCTAAAAAAACTCTTTTTTCTTTACATTGAAATATTGTATTATAAAACTTGCCTGTAACAAGAAACAATTTCTTCAATTAAAATATTATTATTTGAAATTCATACATGCCAAAAAACAAATTTAAACTTGATGATTTTTATTTTGATCTTCCTCCTCAATTAATTGCTCAGTATCCAAACGAAAAGAGAGATGAATCCAAGCTATTCCAAATTAACAGGGTATCGGGAGAATTTTCCCACCATAATTTTAACGATTTGCCATCAATTTTACAAAAGGGAGACCTGCTTGTATTAAATAATGCAAAGGTTTTAAATGCGCGAATATTTTTTAAAAGAAAAAGCGGTGCTGGCCTTGAGTTGGTTCTCATAAGCAAGGATGATGATAATTTATGGCAGGCTATAACCAACAGGACTAAAAAATTACAAATTGGTGAAACAATATCCTCAATTAAAGATCCATCAGTAACATTTAAGATTCTCAGTCGAATTGATGATCATCTGGAAATTGAACCAAATGTTGAACTCACAGATGAGGTTTTATCCTCTATTGGCCAAATACCGCTTCCCCCTTATATTAAGAGAAGTCCGGAGAATGTGGATAACAGCAGGTATCAAACAGTATTTGCAACAGAGAGAGGTGCTGTTGCAGCTCCCACTGCTGGTTTGCATTTTACAGATGATTTGTTAAATAGTTTGAAAGAAAAAGGTATTGGTATAGAATTTTTAACACTTTTTGTTTCCTGGGGGACTTTTATACCAATCAGGGAAAGGGATATTACAAAGCATAAAATGCATGTGGAAAAATACTACCTTCCGGATAAAACGGCTGATAAAATTAACAATGCCAGAAAAGACGGAAGAAGAATTATAGCGGTGGGAACAACATCACTTAGGGTTCTTGAAAGTACATTTAATAATAATACTAATATTTCAGGATACGGAGAAACAGACCTTTTCATTTATCCTCCCCATGAGGTTAAATCAGTCAGTGGTCTTATAACAAATTTTCACACACCCCATTCATCACTTTTAATGCTTGTTAGTGCTTTCTCGGGGTATGAAACCATTATGAACGCATATAAAGAGGCAATAAATATGGAATACAGGTTTTTTTCATATGGTGATGCAATGATCATACTGTAACAGTAACATTTTATTGCTTGACGGAAAATATCAGGAATAAGATAAATCTTTAATAGTCATTGCGATCTTTATTTTTAAGTTACCCTTTTAAAAAACCCATTGTGAGTGCAAAATTGAAAATCTCTGAATTTCTCCAACGGATAGAAGAATTGTTTCCCCTCTCAATACAGGAAGATTATGATAATTCCGGGAGTCAGATTTTATTTGATAGTGATAAATTAACATCAGTAATGCTTTGTCTTGATGTTGATGAAAAGGTAGTTGATGAATCCATTGAAAATGGGTGCAACCTCATTGTATCACATCATCCTCTCTTCTTTAAACCCATAAACAGAGTAGTAATGTCTGAACCCAGGTCAAAGTTAATGATGAAGCTTATCGAAAACAGAACAAGTTTATATGCAGCACATACAAATTTGGATAAAATCTATTATGATAAACTGGCAAAGACCCTGGGGTTGAATAATTTAAAATTGATTTTTAAAACTAACAGTTTAGATTCAATTAAGGAAGGTCAAATTTCAAATGTAAATCTTGCTGACATTGATAAGCATTATATCGGATTTGGGGTTACATCGGAATTAGAAAATAATATTAAATTAAAAGAATTTTTAAAAATAGTGAAGAAAAAGCTCAAACTGGATTTTATAGTATATTCCGGTAATCCCGACGGTATCATTTCAAATGTTGCCGTATTAAATGGGGCAGGTGGTAATTCCATTGAAGATATCATTGGCAATGGTGGCGTTGATTGTATAATTACCGGAGACATTGGATACCATAACGCCAAATTTGCCAATATGAATTCAGTTTCAATTATTGATGCAGGCCATTTCGGTACTGAAAGGATTTTACTGGATTTTTTAAAGGTCCAGATACAAGACTGCTTGACAAAAAAACATGATAAGCCACAAGTTAAAATATATCTATCACAGAGCGAAAAGAATCCATACTCAATCTACATTTAATAATGTTAACAAATGAATAATGATATTAAAATAATGATAAAACTGCAGGAATTCTGGGATATAATCCTGGAAAGCAGGGAAAAAATTGAAAAATTTAATAAAAATATTGAAGTGTGGCAAAATGAACTTAAAAAGACTGTAGATGAAATTGATGATCTT
>JBHPHB010000201.1:0-4129 GCA_042569985.1 Spirochaetota bacterium
TTCTCTTATGTTTCCTTCGGCAACCGGTGCTCTTGCCTATCTCGGGATACTTACTTTTGGAACAACCAGGATTTTAATGATCGTTTCAACCTTATTCATAATTTTTACACTTGTTCTTCTCTATTTGAATAACTCCACACAGCCATCAACTTTTTTAATTAAAATAATTGGGATAACCCTTGGCACAGTAGTAATAATATTTTCTCTAATAGGTAATGTTGTAATAGGTTGGGAAAAGGACAATTTTGATGATAGAAGGTTTACGGAGGTTAAGGAAGCAAAAAAAATAATTGGACTTGCAATGAAGGAAAAAATTAGTATTTCCAATCTTATTAAGAACAGCAATATTTCAATGCCGGAGAAAATCAGGTATATTTCTTCAAGACCTGTTATGGACGGTCTTTATTCAAGAAATCATTCTATTGTTTTTAACAGGACAAAGAATGTTTCAGCAAAAAATATTACAAAGTCTGATGATATTAAAAGAGATTTTAAGTTAAAGGACTTAATACGAAAAATTAAGAGAAAGAAGGTAAAAGATAAAAACGGTAAAATGCGAAAGTTTACAGTTGAAGAGGCAAAAAAAATTGCCCTTAAAAAGATAAATTCAGGTATTGTCCCCACCATGAAGAGAAGTGGAAGGGTATGGGATTACAGGGATATTAAAACATTTTATTCAACATATAATTTTAAATATGGCAGTACTATTTATGAAGTCGGCTATGATTATACTGAATTCAGAATGAAACTTCACGGCCTGTCTTATAAGCTGTTGTTGATTCTTATCGTATTAAATATTTTATTGATTGGTGTATTCCCGCTCCTTTTCAGGAATATTTTGACAAAGCGTCTTGGTAAATTGCTTGATGGCGTAAAAGAGGTAAATGATGGGAACTTTAAAATTCAGCTTGATGAAAAAATAATGGATGAGATTGGTTTTCTTGCATCATCATTCAATAACATGGTTTCTTCAATTAGCGATGCCCAGAATGAACTCAAGTATTATGCAGAAAATCTTGAACATATGGTTTCCGAGAGAACAGATGAACTCCAGTCAGCAATGGAAGAGCTTGAAGCAATAAATGAAAACCTTCTGGATGCAAAGAAAACTGCTGAAAGGGATATGAACATGGCTGTATATGTGCAGAAATCTATCCTTCCTAAATCAGTTCCTCAGGTAGATGAATGGGATATCTCTTATGTATTTCAAGCAATGTCCGGCATTTCCGGAGACCTCTTCGATTTTTATACGGATAATGGACACCTTATCGGTTTAAGTATTTCTGATGTTTCCGGACATGGTATTGCTTCGGGGTTAATTACAATGATAGCCCGGTCGGTTTACTTTAGAAATTTTCAGCATAACGAAAAAGAAAATTTAAACACAGTTCTTGATAAAATCAATGCCGATATGATTCAGGAAATCGGGAAAGTTGATAACTATATTACCAGTATTATCCTTAGATTTAAAGATGACGTTGTAGAATATGTAAATGCCGGTCATACTGATCTGCTATATAAAAATGGAGAAAAAAAGAAAGTTTCCATAGTAAATGTAGCAGACCGGGATATTAAAGGATTATTCCTCGGTTTCAGCGAAATGCAGGAACCTCATGATATGATGAAATTCAGAGTGAAGAAAAATGATCAGTTATTATTATACACTGATTGCATTACCGAGAGCTTCAATATGGACAATGAACAATATGGAGAAGAACGCTTGATGTCAGCTTTTGAAAAATCTCCCAGTGGAACAGCAAAGGAAATCCTGGACTATATCTTAGATGATTTCAATAATTTTATTGGACAGAGGAAAGTTAATGATGATTTAACGGCAATGGTAATAAAACGGAAAGTATGATTTTTGAATATCTGATTTATTGTTTAAAGGATATATCGTAAAATCTAAATTGGCTTAACAATATTTTTATCAATGTCGCTTATCTTACTGCAGCCAGTTAGTATCATTGCTTTTTCTAACTCACTTTTTAGTTTTTTTAAATAAAACGCTACTCCTTCAGCTCCCATGCCAACTGAGGTAATTGCAATGGGCCTGCCAATTAGAACAAGGTCAGCTCCAACGGCTAATGCTTTTAAGATGTCTACACCGTCCCTGAATCCTCCATCAACCATTACACATGTATTTCCGTTAACTGAGCCAACAATTTCATGAAGTACATCCATTGACCCTACCATTTCATCTAATACCCTTCCCCCATGGTTTGAAACAATAATACCTTTAGCTCCGGCTTTGACGGCCATTTCCGCATCGTATGGGTCCATTATTCCTTTAAGTATAAAGGGCAAATCCGTGGAAGATATCAGTTCCTTAAGTTCCGAAAGGCTTTTTGGTCCAACAGGTTGATTCTTCATTGTCATTGTCTTTAAAACAACTGCATCAATATCTATACCGACAGCCTTGGCACCTGCATCTTCAGCAGCCCTTATCCTTTTAATTATCTCTTTATTATCGGTTCTGGGCTTGAAAATGGGAATGCCCATTCCGTTATTTTCCGAAAGCGCCTGTAATCCAATTTTATATTTATCAGGAGTGGCTCCGTCCCCCACGAAAGCGATTGTCCCTGAATTTTGGCAGCCCTTAACAACCGCACGGTTATAATCCAGCTCGTCAATGGCACCTCCCATGTTAGTCCCGGAGCCGGTGATGGGTGCTGCCATTACAGGCATCGATAAAGTTGATTCAAAAAAAGATGTTTCAGTATTTGGGTTAACTACGTTATGGACTAATCTTGTTGTAATCTTGAATTTTTTTAAAGCCTCAATATTTCTTCTAAAAGAGGAACCGGTACCAACTCCGCCCATTCCGGGTATACCAGTGGGGCATTCTTTCCCGTCACATACTTTACATACATAGCAGACCTTGTTAAATTTTTCTCTTGCAGATAATAAAATGGTCTCCATTGAAAGTTCAGGTTCTTCAATTATTTCAATGTTTAATGCCTTGAGGCACTTTTTGACACTGTCCTCTGCTTCCTTGAGATTGTTTCCATATGCGATTATGTGACCGGCTTTGTCAACATTAGACTTTGGGACTACAACCCTGTCTCCTTCTCTTACATTGATGAAAATTTCTTTGATGCCCCTTATTTTTTTTGCCTCTTCAAGGCCGCTTATTCTTTTAATAATACCGGGTTTTGTAATTATTCCCCTTTCAATTGAACATTTGTTAAAAAGAGGCTCGAGATTACCCGGTTCCTGACCGGTAGCAATTTCTATTACAGCTCTCATAAGATTAACTCCTGTTGAATAAGGATATGTATACGCGGACATAAATCCGCCAGAAAGCCTGGCAGCCAATTCGCCAATCATTGGGCCGCCTTTAGTAATTTTAATATCTCCTTTTGCCGCACCAATGGTAATTCCCAAAGCCTTTATGCCTTTCTTCATTATTTTGCATGCATCATCCTGAACTTTTTTTGGAAGATTTGAAGGCATGTTGTGGCCTGTTTCAATGAAGTGGGGCGGGAATTCAATATTTCTGTCAGCTATTCCGGTTATAGTAATTTCACTATTATATATAATAGCATCAATGGATAACTCAGGACCCTCCATGTATTTTTCCACAATTAGTTCACCGCTGGGAGAAGAGTCCTTGGCAAAGTTGAAGGCATGGGAAATATGGTTGAGGTTATCAATCATTATTACTCCCCTGGCTCCCATGTTGTCTGAAGGTTTTATTACTACGGGGAATTTGATTTTCTTGCATGCATCTTTTGCTTCTTTCAATGTCCATACTGCAAAATATTCAGGGGATGGTACACCGTGTTTGGCAAACCTGTCACGCATTTTGATTTTGTTTGTTGCCGCTTCTGCATCGTCAAATTTGATACCTGGAAGTTTTAGTGCATTTGCCACGGCAGCAACAGTCATTGACGCATCGGTGCCCACGGTGAGGACTCCGTCTATGGGGGTAATTTTATTCTGAGCTCTGGCAATTCTTACTGAACCTTCTATGTCCTTTGTGCTCATGACCAGGGGGATATCGGCTTCTTTCATGCCAATAACATTCGGGTTGTAATCAGTAACTATAACCTGAAACCCCATTTTCTTTGCTGTTAAAACTACAGGTAACTGTAGAATCCCTCCCCCGATAATCATGATTGTTTTG
>JBHPHB010000202.1:0-4088 GCA_042569985.1 Spirochaetota bacterium
GACATAATACCAACAGTACAGAAACTAACATATTATGATTTTTTATTTCCCTTTGTTAATTTAATATTTATTGCATCAATATTGATTCTATTATACAAGAACATACAAAATGTCATTCTAAAAAAAATTATCTCCATTGCATTTATAATTTCAATACTGGGTTGTACCTTTGATTGGGTCGAAAATATTTTTACCCTCATACTTCTAAACCCTGGAACCACGCATCTTTTATTCCTCTCGGCATTTTTGGTTATTTTCGCTAAACTGAAGTTTTCATGTACCATAATAAAATATCTTACAGTACTTGTTTCCTTTATTTGGCTGATAATCGAAAGAATCAGGGGCATAAAACCCGAAAAAGCATCGTAGCAGATAAAAAGAACAAGTAATACCTTGCTCAGAGTAAAATATTTTACTCTGAGCAAGTTTAAATATATTATTTTACCTGAATATACTTAATCAAAAAAGCTACCGCAATTAAAGCATCAGTAATTAAAACAATCATAACATTCATTCCAAGAGCGGAAAGCAATTTTTCATTATCCTCCCCAAATTTAACTGCTATTGATGCAGCTTTTATTGCAACAGGCAATGTTAATAAAGCTAAAAGAATCCATTTTGATGCAAGACCCGCAGCAGGAATAATAATTATTATTGCGTATATAACTGCAAGAACAACAGAGTAAATATAAGCCGACTTTTTCTTTCCAAGCCAGATAACAATGTGGAACCGGCCTCCCTTTTTATCCGCCTCAGCATCGGGAAATTCATTCAAAAACAGGAGCAATGATGTTAGAAGGCCTGGCGGAATTGAAATTAAAATAATATCAAGGGAAAGAAGATCACCTGCGGGAATATTCCAATTACCGATCATTGAAATATATACTCCCAGTACAACAAAGGTTCCCAGGGTCATCCCCGCAAACAATTCGCCCAGCAGAATTTTTGCAAGATGTGTTGTATAGAATACAATTGCAACCCCTCCTATCACCATAAGAATTATGAGAGACCAGTGAGATATTATAATGAAGTATATGCCAATAAACAAAGCCAAGATGAGGGTTGTCACTGCTGCAAAAAGGACTGATTTTGGTTTTGTCAATCCGGCTTGAATCATGCCACTACCGCCGCTGAATGGTGTTCTTTTCGTATTTGAATCAATACCGGTTTTATAATCTGAATACTCGTTGAAAAGGTTAACAGAAATATGGGTTAACACTACTCCAACAATTAATAATATGGCATGATATGGATTAAATATGCCCGATTTAGTAATTTCGATGTGCAATGCTGAAAGTGAAAGCCCAATGCAAACAAGTAATACCGATAGCACCAGAAAACTTCCCCTAATCTGTGCACCCCAGATTTTTATTTTACCAGTTTTACTACTCATCTCCCCCCTCCCTTAAATGTAAAATTTTGTTTAACCAATCATATTCTAAAAAGTGTATAGTCAACATTTAATTTTTTTCTTGATTTTGCCTGATAAAGAAATAAGATGAATAATGTAATGCAACTCCTACAATATAAAATCAACTACAGAGATAATATATTTCAAATCTCTGGAAAATCAAGAAAAACAGATGGCGATCTTATATTCTTCATACACGGTCTGGGTTGTGCAAAAGAATCTTTTGATAATGTTTGGAAATACGGGGAATTTAACAAATATTCAATATTAACTATTGATCTACCCGGCCATGGAGATTCATCCAAACCGCATGATTTTTCTTACAAAATGGAAGAATATGCGGAAATTCTAAAAAAAATACTTAGAAAATATCATGATAAGAATATTCATCTGGTTGGACACAGCATGGGTGGAACAATCGCATTATTGCTCATTGATATTATCCCCCACAGGATAAAAAGCTTTGCAAATATTGAGGGAAACCTATACAGTAGTGACAGTGGAATAAGCAGAAAAGCTGCAGCCCTTTCCTATAATACATTTAAGGAAATCTTATTCAATAAAATAAAAGTGTATGCAGTACAATCTGAAAATAAAGGGGAACGGTTATGGGCATCATGGATTGAAAAGTCAGACCCATATGCATTTAATAAAAGCTCGAAATCATTAGTTCAATGGACAGATAGCGGAAAGTTGCTCCAGAAATTCCTGAAGTTAAAGTGCAGGAAAGAATATTTTTATGGTGAATATAATTCTTTCATGGAAGTAATGATAAAAATTGAGGGAATAAAAAAAACATCAATCTCTAAAAGCGGGCATTTCCCAATGAACGACAATCCCAATGAATTCTACAGAAAACTACTGGCATTTATTCAATTAGAAAATTCTACCTGATAAGATCTTCTTCTAATGGCACATCCTCCTCAATCACTTCGCATAAAACCTCATCAGTAAGGGGGGATATGGAGGCAATCCTGTTTGCCTGCATCTCAATTATTCTTTCAAAAATGTTTCTCACAAGCCTGCCATTACCAAATGTTCTGTCCCGCTTTTGGAAAAGGCTGTCCAGGAGGTTAAGCAACTTTGTCCTGGCAGCCTCTGAAACATTGAAGGCAACTTCACTGCAGAAAATATCAAAAATCAGTATGAGATCCTCAGGGCTATAGTGGTCAAAATAGAAATACCTGCTAAAACGGGACTTTAATCCAGGATTAGAATTTATAAACCTTTTCATTTCATCGGGATACCCCGCAACAATTACAACAAACCTTTCACGATAATCCTCCATCCTCTTCAGGATAGTGTCAATGGCCTCCTGGCCAAAATCGTTACCGGCATCCTCCGGTGAAAGCGTATAGGCCTCGTCAATAAACAATACCCCGTCAAGGGCCTCTTTTACCTTCTTGTCAACATTTATAGCAGTATGACCCACATATCCGGCAACCAGCCCCGCCCTGTCAGTTTCGGTAAGATGTCCAATCTTTAAAAGCCCCAGGCACTTATATACTTTTCCAAGGAGACGGGCAATGGTAGTCTTACCAGTACCCGGAGGCCCGTAAAACACGGCATGTAACGATAATGGCGTAACAGGCAGCCCTCTCTCCTCTCTCTTTTTCTGGACCTTTATGAGATTTATAAAGGTATTAATATCTTCCTTTATATTTTTCATCCCAACAAGTTTATTTATCTTTTCCATCACCTCTTCAAGAGTTTCTTCCTTCTCAACTTCCGTTTTTCCATCCACCTTAACGGGCTCAACTATTTCACCACTATAAATGAGAAAATTTATCTGCTTCAATCTTTCTTCCTCAGCCTCGTTTAGAGATCCATCGGAATTCATAAGACATTTAGAAAATTCATAAAATGCAGAGCTCATTTTATTGAAATGCGAAGACCCCTTGGCCTTGTCATATTTCTTTAGGTAGCTCAGTGATTTCAGGGAATTCCCCTCCATGCTTATCTTTGCCTTCTTTATGTGGTGGGATATGGTATCCCAATATTTCAGCAATGCCCCCTTGTGCTCAATGGGGAAAAGGTCAAAATTAAAAAGATTTGTACCGGCTTCCTGGATTTCATTTGAATCACCGGGTTTCAGGGGCATTAGGAGCATAGATATAAAAATGAGTTCCTCATCTGATAATTTGCCATCTGCAATACTGCAAAGTGAGGACAGTACAATTATATCATTTATAACTTCATCTATAAAGTTTTCATCATTATTAAAATTCCTGTATTCCGATATTACCCCATATATTTTTTTTGCTTCAATAAATAATAGATTCAAATTAACAAGATCCTCCCCATCCCTCCGGGTGAATTCTTTGATGTTCTCTTCGCTTTTATCCATAAGCCTTTTTTCATCTTTTTCCAGTTCAAAGAGTTCTTTTGTTACCTCGTCGGACATTTCCTTAATCTTATCAAGAAATCCGGGTATGGATGTTTTGTTTACAAATAAATTTGAAATATTATCAATGAGATTTCTCGTGTTTTTCTGCTCATAACTGACACTGCCTGTTATACCTTTAATCTTCTCGACGAATTTTTTTATAGATGTCTCGGTGACAAAGGACTTGAATGTTATCTCTTTTGAACCAATAACAAATGTCAGTTTTACAGAGGAGAAACCCCTCTCATATTTTACGTTTGTTATATCACCAACATTAATCTCTTCATATTT
>JBHPHB010000203.1:0-4022 GCA_042569985.1 Spirochaetota bacterium
CCCCAGGGGTAAAAGGCTCTTTGTTGATTCCGTAAAAACCATAGAAAACAAGGGCGAAGGATATATATCATACATGTGGCAATGGAAGGATGATCCCTCCAGAATAGTTCCCAAGCTCTCCTACGTTAAAGGCTTTAAGCCATGGGGCTGGGTTATGGGAACGGGAATATATATTGAGGATGTTAGAAAAGAAATACGGGCCTTAACAAACACTTTAATTAAAATATCCCTGGGGATATCCTTTCTCATGGCACTCATGCTTACCTACCTGGCCCGCCAGAGCTATTCAATAGAAAGGAACAGGCTTAATGCTGAACTTAACCTCATAGAATCCCGGGAAAAGTACAGGAAACTGGTTGAAGCTGTTACTGAAGGCACTATAATGGTTATCGAAGGAAAGTTTATCTATTCCAATATTATCATGCTAAACATGCTCGGCTACAGCGAAAAGGAGTTTCTTGAGCTTGGCCTTTACGACATTTTGGCCAAAGATGATTCGGGTTATGAAAAATTTAAAAGTGCTTTCTCAAAAGAAACACCTGCCGAATTTGAAACATCACTTAAAAAAAAGTCGGGCCAGACTATAACTGTCATAATCAATATATCACCAATAGAAATAACCGGTAAAAACGGGTTCATCGTTGTTGCAAGAGACATCAGCCGGGACAAGCAGATTGCCTTTGAACTTGGCGAAACCAGGGAAAGATACAATACCCTCACGGGCAACCTTAATATCGGTATTTTCAGAACAACAATGGGTGAAAGGGGCAAATTCATTGAGGCAAATCCGGCAGCTCTTAGAATTCTGGGATTTGAAACCAGGGAAGAACTCTTTGAAGTAAACATTTTTGATCTTTTCTACAATACGGATGACAAAAAAGTATTTGTTGAAGACCTCCTTGCCCGGGGCTATATAAAAAACAGGATTATTCAGATGAAAAAAGAGGATGGCACCTCGTCATTCATCTCCCTCTCCGCTGTTACAGCAAAAGATGCTTCGGGGAATGAAAAACACTATGACTGTATCATTGAGGATATTACAGAACAAAAAAAAATCGAGGAAGAGAGAGAAAGTCTCATTGTGGAACTGCAAACATCTCTTTTATTTTTGAATCAGCCTATAAACCCGTTCTTAAAGGAAAATGTTTTCTGTGAAATGTCACAATCCATAAGCGATGCAGTCAACACCATGGCAAAGTCGAACTACAGTGCAATCCTTGTTACAAATGAAGATAACAAGGCAGTGGGTATTGTTACAGACCGTGATATAAGAGAAAGGGTTGTGGGCTCAAAAAAAAATCTCCATAGCCCCGTACATGAAGTAATGAGTTCGCCATTGGTCTCCATATCAGACCATGCAATGATATTTGAGGCAATACTGCTTATGCAGGAAAAGGGTATCAAACACCTTGCCGTAAATGACAACGGCGGCAAAATACTTGGAATAATAAGCACAGATGAACTTATGAACATCCAGAGGCATTCATCCACATTTTTGATCCGTGAGATAAATAACGCGGACAGCCTTGATAAAATCATAAAAAGCCACGGCAAACTTCCAAGGCTGGTGAAAGCACTTATTGACAGCGGGGCTAACACAAAAAATATCACACGCATCATAACCGTTGTTTCAGATTCTATTACCGTTAAACTCATCGAGTTTGCCGTTAGAGAGCTTGGTGAGCCTCCAGTACCCTTTACATTCATGTCACTGGGAAGTGAAGGCAGGGAGGAGCAGACCCTTGCAACCGACCAGGATAATGCAATTATATATGAAGACGTCCCCGAAGAAATAGCAAAAGAAACATCTGAATATTTTTCAAAACTATCCGACAAAGTCTGTACGTGGCTGGACAAAGCGGGATACTCTTTTTGCAAGGGTGATTCCATGTGCATGAATGAAAAATGGTGCAAACCACTGGGGGATTGGAAGAAGTACTTTTCTCACTGGATTAATAATGCCGACCCCCGGGACCTCCTTGAGGTAAACATTTTCTTTGACTTTAGATCGGTTTACGGTGATTCAAACCTGACGGAACAACTTCGGGAACACATCAATGAAATCTCAAAAGGCCAGGCACCCTTCTTTCATCATCTTGCCCATACAACCCTTATGTACAAAGCACCTGTAGGTTTATTTGGTAAAATTGTCCTGGACACAACGGGCGAACACCCGGAAACCTTCAGCATAAAAGAGGCCATAAAGCCCATTCAGAACTTTGCCAGGGTATATGCCATCCATAATGGCATCGTGGAAACCAATACCCTTGAGAGGGTTAACCGCCTTCATGAAATGAAAGTAATAAACAAGTCGCTTTTCGGGGAAATCACCGGGGCCTACAATTTTTTGATGCTCCTCAGGTTAAAGCACCAGGCCAAGGCGCTGGATGAAAATGTTCCACCCGATAATTATATAAACCCCAAGGAGCTTACAAATATCGAAGAAATAATGCTCAAAAAAATCCTGTCTCAAATAACAGGATTTCAATCCAGGTTAAGTCTTGATTTCATAGGTTCGCTATAAGCCGCGTCAATCAATTCTCTTAAATATTCGGGCTAAAAATTCAGTTGCCCTGTGGGGCTGGACCTTAAAACATTCTGATATAAAGGGTCCGTGAAAATCGATTTCCTGCAGGGCCCTGGCAAATTGATCCCATGGCACAGTGCCCTCCCCTATGCAGAGATGTTCATCGTTGAGTCCGTTATTATCGTGATAATGAATATTTATTATCTTATCGCCAAATGTTTTAATAAACTCCATAACTTCATTATTAGTATTTGCATGGCCCGTATCAAGACACAGCTTCAGGTACGGAGAATCAATTTCTTCGAAAATATATTCAAAATCCCTGATTGAATCTCCCAGATAAAATATTTCCGCGCCATCCTGCAAATGGACTGCATTCTCCAGGGCAAGTTTAACATTATATTTCTCACATGATTCAAGAACAATCCTAAGAGTATGGACAAGTCTTTTCAGGGCCTTCCCCCTCATTCCCTGCCAAAAGGGCATACCTTTATAATAACCGATATGCGTTGTAATGTGTGTGGCATTAATGAGGTTTGCCACCTTGACACACTTCAAAAGATATGAAACCGATGACTTTCTTAAAAATTTCATAAGTTCCGCAGGGTTGACAGTATAGGGTGTATGGAGGCTCAGGCTGACATCATAAAGTTTTGCTAATTTCAGAAGGTTTTTACATCTTTCGGCATTAAAGGTTTTAATAAAGGAATGGTCTTTGCTCAAATCGATTTCCAGATGGTCCATATAATGCTTGGAAGCATAAAATATGTACTCTTCAATAGGTTTATGATAGGGGGAAAATCCAAACAGCATCTTCATAGTGCAATTACCACGCTATTAGAATGTAAAATATATGCTTAAATTTTGTCAACATGTAAAAAATAATACTCCCACAATGTTTTTCTTCTTGTATCTAAATAACTGTTGACAGGGGATTATTTCGGGGTTATAATTCGTTAAACAATATTAATTTAATCAAAATTAAGGAGGTAAGTTATTCAGTTACTCAAGGCAGATAGCTGACAGGTAGCGGGATAACAGAGTCAACTATGAAAACAAATTTTTACAAATACTCATTATTAACTGTCGTTACAATTTCCTTCATTCTTTCTGCCTGTTATTATAAGTCAAAAGTTCCCCTTGATAAGCCCAGGATTAAAATAGACAAAAAACTGCTGGGTAAATGGAAAACCAATAAATATTCAAAAGAATACTATGACATCAAGAAAATGAATAAGTATGTATACAAAATTGATAACTATAATTGGGACAGAAAGAAAAAAGTCATGGTTAAAAAGAAAGAATTTTTAGGACATCTTGTAAAGGTTAAAAGCACAATGTTTCTCAACATGAAACAGACAAAAGAAACTGACTACAAAGGGATTCTAAAGCCGATCAGTTCAGGCAGTCAGACATATATGTTCTATAAGATTACAAAATCGGGAAGCGGATTTAAGGCAGATATCGTAACCGATAATATCCGTGAAAAATTCAG
>JBHPHB010000204.1:0-3994 GCA_042569985.1 Spirochaetota bacterium
AACTGACATCGAGGATTTCATGGCAAATTTTTATTCAGAATCCTGCCCGTCAGTACAATCAGAATATTATTTAAAAGACCAATTGATCGCAGTGGGTTTCCTCGATATGTCCAGCAAGTCCTTAAGCAGCATCTATTTTATTTTTAAAACAGCCTATGAAAAATACAGCCTGGGAACTTTTGGAGCATTAAAAGAGATCGAATATACTTCATCACTGGGCTTAAAATACTATTACCTGGGCTATTACATTGAAAATAACCAGAGCATGTCATATAAAAACAGGTTTCAGCCAAATGAAAAGTACAACTGGCAGAATGAAAAATGGTATTAAAATTATTTTTACTTTTCTTTAAAACTCTTCTTCTTTAAATATTCTGAAATTTTATCTGGACCAACTGGTTTGCTGTAATAAAAACCCTGGATATAATCGCAGCTGTGCTTTCTGAAAAAATCAACCTGTCCTTTCTTCTCAACGCCTTCTGCAATAACCTTTAGCTCCAGGTCCTTTGCCAGGGATAAAATTATATTTGCTATTACAATACTGTCATCGTTCTTATCAATGTCAGAGACAAAGGCTTTATCGATCTTCAGCGTATCCACAGGCAGTCGTTTTAGATAACTCAGTGACGAGTAACCTGTTCCAAAATCATCAATTGAAAAAGAGACACCCATTTCTTTTAATGCACTCATTATTTTAATGATCTCACCAATATCCTTTAAAAGAATGTCCTCGGTTATTTCAATTACCAGGTGCTTTGGGTCCATTCCCGTTTCATCCAGGGCCTTACTGACTAAATCAACAATCATTCTTTTTTGAAATTGAAAGTATGTCGTATTAACAGCCACGTAAATATGCTTCAATCCCTCATCCTGCCAGGCTTTATTCTGGCTGCATGCTTCACTCAAAACCCATTGGTCAATCTCAACAATCCAGCCGGTCTCATGGGCAAGGGGCATAAAATAATCGGGGCTTAATACTCCATCTTTCGGATGTTCCCAGCGGATAAGGGCCTCCACTCCGATTATTTCTTCTGACTTGCAATCGACTATTGGCTGATATAAAAGTTTAAACTGGTTCTCATCAATTGCCTTTTTAAGTTTATTCTCAAGGGTAAACCTGTGCATTATCTCTTCATTCATCTTTTCAGAAAAAAACTGGTAATTATTACCGCCCATGTCCTTAGCATGGTAGAGTGCTAAATCGGCATTCTTCTGAAGAATAAGATTTTCATCCCCGTCATCGGGATATATGCTTATGCCCATGCTGGGTGTAATATAAATATCCTTGTCCTCAATTTTTATGGGAGTCTTAAAGGCCTTTAAAACCCGCCTTGATATTTCTACGGCATCCTTTATGCTCTTTATCTCCGGCAGCAGAATATTAAACTCATCTCCTCCAATACGTGAAATCGTATCATCCACCCTGATACAGGAAAGGAGTTTCTTGGAAACCATCTGCAGGAGATAATCACCAAATACATGGCCCAGGCTGTCGTTTACAATCTTAAAACGATCCATATCAATATATATGAGGGCAAGCTTCTTGTTATTCCTCTTTGCGCGGTGTATTGCATTCTGCAGCCTGTCATTAAGCAAATTACGGTTGGGAAGCCCGGTGAGGGGATCGTGAAATGCCTGGTATTCAATTTCGGCTTCCTTTATTTTTGCATCAGTAATGTCTGTTATAACAGCCACAAAATGCCTGATTACGCCTGTTTTGTCATATATTGCATTAATTGTAAGCCAGGCAGGAAAGGTTTCACCGTTTTTTTTCCTGTTCCATACTTCACCAACCCATTGCCCCTTACCAATTATACTATCCCACATTTTTTTGTAGAAATCTTTTTTATGCCTGTTAGATTTAAGCAGCCTTGGATTTTCACCAAGGGCCTCCTCCTGTGGAAATCCTGTAATTGAGGTAAAAGCGGGATTCACCATCTGGATTATCCCTGCGGGGTCAGTGACAAATATCCCTTCAGTTGTTGAATCGATTATCCTTGAAGACAGGTGCAGTTCGGCTTCTACAATCTTAATATCTGTTACATCAATCCCATAGAGGTAAACCTGGTCTGAATCCTGAATGGGCATTACATTAAAAAGGAAAGTCTTACCCGTCACTTCCACTTCCACATCCTTGGCAACATTTGTCTTTAATACAAGCTTCACTGATTCATTAAAGACAGGAGGAAGTTTGTCTCCAAGGCTCTTTGACCAGTCTTTCAGTATCCAGTCACCGGCCCTGTTAACATAGAGTATCTCCTTTTCCCCGGATACCCTGAATACGGGATTGGGATTTTCCCTGGGAAATTGTGCCAGTATGTCCACTTCATTTTTGATTTAATCTATCCCTCTTTTTTAAATAACATGATAATTATAACCCAGAGGCTGATTACTGTCAAGTTTAAACTCACATAAATAAAATATCAATGATGTTCCAATTAAAGAAATTGTAGAAATTAAAATATGAAAAAATTCCTTAAAAAAAATAAAAGCGGAAGTATTAATACAATAAATAAAGCTGTGTTAACTATAAAAAGACTTGAAGCAAGCTTATGGTTAAGGTCAAAGAGTATTGACGTTACCACGGTATAAATACCGGCAGGCATAAATGACTGGATGAAAACTACGGATTTCATATTATTATCAATATTTGAAAATCCCATTATGAAATATACTGCGACTGGGATGGCTAAAAACTTCACGGCAGCAATTAGAAGATGCCTTGATTTAATAGATTTAATATTACAAAATTCAAAATTTATTCCCAATGTAAAATAATAAATAATGCATAATATTATTAAAAATATTTCAATGGGAAAAAATATTTGCGGCCTGGGAATACCTATGCCATGTAAAGTAAAGGCAATTATTACCGAAAGGAGGGGCAGGTTTTGAGGAGTCAGGACCATTTCTTTAATTTTTTTAAGGTCAATCTTTTTAGCCCTGTCTTTCAACTGCACATATGGAAAAAGAAATCCAAAGACGAATGGTGTAAAATATAAAATAAAAACACTGGATAGGCCCAATCCTACTTCACCAACTAACAGGTAACACAGGAATGCCCCCAACGTAAATCCATGGTTTGAAATTGAAGAGCATACTGTAAATGTTGTTTTGCTCTTATTATCAAGGTTTAAGAATCTGGTGATAACTCTCCCCAGAACAAAACCAAGGGATACCATGAAAAGGCCCGTAAGTGGAAGAACGGAAAGCTCCTTTTTTAAAAAAAGCCCCCACACGCTCCAGATAATAATTACGGGCTCATTAACGAAGAGGTTTATCCTTATGAGTTTTTTTGATAATCCGGGAGGGTTTAAAATCCTTTTTCTAACCAGCAGGCCAATTACAAAGGGAGTAATAATTAACAATTGAAAGATGATAAATTTTATCTCTATTGAGATGTTTAATGACATAAAAAAATCCGCCCCGGGTTTTTGTAATGTGCTGCAATAAAACTACCGGTGGCAAAATAATAGTATGGGCAAATCATGTCTATATAAATATATTTAAGACCTATCTCCCCCTCTACTTTTGGAGAGGGGAATTAAGGGGGTGAGGTTATTAATTCTAGTGCTTATCCTTTTTATCATGGCCATCATCTTCTTCACCATGCTCCTCGTGAGCGCCCACTATCATGGTAAACTGAAGCATTACTTCGTAGTTGCTTTTTCTTGTGTCTTCAAGATACTTTAACCTGTCAAAGTTACACTGCAGGCGAATCCTGGGATATTTTACTCTGAGCAATGTTTTTTTTAAAATTTTTTTATAAAATCAACCTCCCATTCGTATTAATATATATAAACAAAAATTATTGTAAGGATGTAAAATAACATGTCAAATCCACCAAGAATTTGCCAGCCAAATTTAACATATCATGTATATTCACGTTGTATTGATAAAAAAGACCTTATGAAACCAAAAAAAATGAAAGATCTTTTGATTAGAGTAATGAAAATGGCAGAGGAAAAATATGTTTTTAATCTTATTTTATTTG
>JBHPHB010000205.1:0-3790 GCA_042569985.1 Spirochaetota bacterium
GACTCATTTTATCCATTTGTTTATTTTCCTCGTTTACCCTGTTCTCAACATATTTGAATCGATGAATAAACTTCTCAGTTGTTTTGAGTATTGCATCTTCGGGGTTTATCTTTATAAAACGCAAAACATTTACTATACTGAAGAGCATATCACCGGCCTCGTCTAATATATCCTCTTTTTTTTCTGATGCAATTGCCTCTTTTAATTCACCCACTTCTTCATAAAGTTTATTTATGGTATCATCAATATTTTCCCAGTCAAACCCAATTCTTGAAACCTTCTGTTGTATCCTGTATGCTTTGAGCAAACCGGGCAGATGCTTTGGTACTCCGTCGAGTATTGATTCATCGCTGCTTTTTTCTGTTTTTTTTATTTTTTCCCACCTGTCAATTACATCCTTCGGGTTATCAACCTTTTCGTCTCCAAAAACATGCGGGTGTCTTCTAATTAGCTTTTCAGTAATGCCGCGGGCAATATCGTCAATGGTAAATATATTTTTTTCTTTTGCTATTTGGGCATGGGCATATATTTGATAGAGCAAATCACCAAGTTCCTCTTTCATGTGTTCCGCATCATCTCCATCTATGGCATCATAAACTTCATATGCCTCTTCTATTAAGTATGGCTTGAGTGTATTGGATGTCTGTTCTTTGTCCCAGGCACACCCGTTTTCTCCCCTCAGTATGGATGCTATTTCTTCTAATAAATAAAGGGGTTGTTTTTCTTTAAACTTCATTGAGGGTGATTTCATTATAAACTCCTTGCGGCTGTATTTCTCATACTCAAAAAGATTAAATTTCTCATTGCCATTAATTTTTCAAGGATAAAAATAATTTATTTTGACAAATATGTCATCTCCCATAATGTGGTGATTGCTTCAAATTTACTTTTAGGGAAGTTGCATAAATTGAGTTTTTATTATTTTGAAGTATGGGAGTTGGCAGGGTAAGTGAATAAAAAAATATTATATATATCATTCTTGCTGAGGTTAGTATTTATTTTTTCCTTATTTATTTCATGTGTGCATACAGGAATTGACAGAAAAGCGTGTAATATTAAATTTGTTGTCTTTGGTAATACCCATGCGAAATCACCATTTAACGGTGTTTCGGAAATTCTGTCTAAATCGGTTAATAATATCTACATGGAAAATCCGGCCGTTGTTATTCATACAGGCAACATGATATATGGAGGATATAGCTGGAATGGCATAAAGAAACTTGATATACACAGACAATTTAAGGAAAACCTTAAGATAATGTCAAAGATTAGTCCAGTGTTATATTCAGTTACTGGCGAAAAGGATTTGTTTAACGGGAGCCCCTTAATATACAGAGAATTCTCAAAAAGAAATGTTTATTATTCATTTAATTACGGCAATTTGCATTTCATTGTTTTATTCACCCATGAAAAATCGGGTAATGGAATTGATGAAAAGCAGCTTAATTGGTTAAAAAATGACATGGAGGAATATGGGGATTCAAAAAAAATTCTAATATTTACCCATGAACCATTAGTTTTGCGCAAGAAGAAAAAATACTCCCTGAAGAATGAAAGTTTGCACAGGTTATTTTTGAAGTATCCCGTTAAAGCAGTTTTTTCCGGTAAAGGTTCTGATTACTATACATATAAAAAAGACGGCATTAATTATACTTCACTTGGCTGTAACGGATATTCAAAATATAAGAGGAACAAAACTTATAGTCACTTTTACATTGTCAGGTATGATTGTAAAAATTTTTATTTTGAAAAAAGGAGTATCCATCTGAATAAAAATGGCCAAAAGTAATTTCTACTTTTGGCCCCTGTATGATTGCTTTGACCAGGTTAATGTATATTTCTTTACAATTAAAATGCAATTCTTAAATGGTAGGTGTTTTTAACTACATTTAATATTGCAGGAATATCGGATGGATTGTTTTCCTGTGCATTGTTAATTACATCAAATATTTCTTTTCTTGTCAATTCCAGATCATAATTTTTAATCTTATTTATAAATTGATTGATATTCAGGTTCTCTTCACCAATGTTAATATACTTTTTATTCATACTGCCCTCCAATATAATAAGGTATATGAATAACATAATGCAATATTTGAGCCAATCTTTTGAGTATTGCTTTTTTTTTGTGTTTTATTCCAATTAATTGGTTTTTATCAAACATTATTGAAGATGTGTTGGTAAAATCATGAGGGATGACAATAATTTAAAGTTAATTTTTAAAATTTCAGCTTTTAATGCGACATAAAGTCTTAATGTTTTCAATTCCATATTAATAATTTAAAATTAATTATAGTATTAATTCAACACTGTAGCATTAATGCAACATCAAATTCTTTAAAACCCCTTAATTGATGTACCCGTAATTTTTGTAGAGATTTTTATATGAAAGCGCTTCCAGTATATGATTTTTCTTAATATTCTCACTATTATCCAAATCAGCAATTGTTCTGCTTACTTTTAATATTTTAAAGAATGACCTTGCCGTGAGGTTCATCCTCTCCATTGCCATCTCCAGCACGCTTTCTGTTGCCGTTGAAATTTTGCAGAACTGCTTAACATCCTCCAGGGTCATTCTTGAATTATATTTGGTGGGACTATTGATAAACCTGTCTTTTTGCAATTTTCTTGCTTTTATAATTCTTTCCCTGATGTCATGTGAGTTTTCATGCTTTTTTTGTTCCGTCAGGTCTTTATAGTTTACCCTGTTTACAAGCAATTCAATATCAATACGGTCAATAATGGGACCTGCAATTTTTTGCAGGTACTGTTTTACCCTGTAGGGTGTACATGTGCATGCAATTTCATTATCAAAGAGGTATCCGCATTGGCATGGGTTGCTGGCAGCCACGAGCATAAAGTCGGTTGGGAAAACATGACTTCCCCATGCCCTTGAGATTGTAATTTCGTTATCTTCGAGAGGCTGCCGCAAAGCCTGTATTACGTTATTTTTAAATTCAACAAATTCATCCAGGAAAAGGATGCCATTATGCGATAGTGAAACTTCTCCCACACTGGGTACCTGTCCGCCGCCAACAAGTGCCACATCTGATGATGTATGATGAGGTGCCCGGAACGGGGGTATCCGTATTAAGCCATTTCCGTTTTTAAGGTTTCCGCCCGTGGAATGTATCATGGTTGTTTCAATTGCCTGCGCCCTTGTAAGGGGTGGAAGTATTGTCTGGACCCTTTTTACGAGCATGGTTTTGCCCGATCCCGGAGGACCGTATAAAATTATATTATGATGTCCTGCAGCGGCAATTTCCAGGGCCCTTTTTGCCGATTCCTGGCCTTTTACATCTGAAAAGTCAGTGTTATATTGGGGGGTATTGTGGGAAGGGCTTTTGTCAGAAAAGGGCTCAATCTTTTTTTCCAGTGCTGATATTGCATCGTTAATATTTTTTACAGGATAAACATTGAGTTCTTTTATTGCAGACGCTTCATACCTGTTATTATAAGGTACAATTATTGATTTATATCCTGAATTTAAAAGGGTTATGGCCATTGATATTATTCCCTTTACCGGTTTTACACTACCGTCCAGTGATAACTCACCAACCATAGGGATTGATTTTGGTTCAATTGGGATGTAGTCGTATGAATGCAACAGGGATATTGCTATGGGGAGGTCAAAATTTGATCCCTGTTTTTTAAATCCCGCCGGAGCCAGGTTAACAACAAAATTTTTTGGAGGGAATTCAAATCCCGAGTTTTCAATGGCAGATCTGATTCTATCCTTTGATTCCCTTATAGTTGAGTCGGGTAAACCAACAATTGTAAAGCCGGTAAA
>JBHPHB010000206.1:0-3774 GCA_042569985.1 Spirochaetota bacterium
TTCCTGACCTATGAGAACGGCATATTCCCCCATGTTCCCCGGCACGGGATAACCCTTGGAAAGTATGAAGGGAAAAATAACAAGGGTTATTAAAAAAGCCAGAAGCAACTTTAATTTATTTGGGATAACACCGCTTGAAAAAAATGGGGCAACAACAAACATGGCGCTCATTCTAACCATGATTATTAAAAAAACCTGGAAATGATAAACAAAATATTTTATCATACTGTACCGAGCTTCTCAATCATCTTAAAAATATGATTGGTATAGTTAACTAAAGTCTTAATTATCCAAGCCGCAAAAACCATGATTGATAAGAATATGGCTAATATTTTCGGAACAAACGTTAATGTCTGTTCCTGGATAGACGTAGTAGTTTGAAATATTGCCACAATTAATCCCACAAACATACCTGCTCCAAGCACAGGTGCTGAGACGATTAAAACTGTCATCATCGATTCTCTCAGTACCTTAATCACCACCAGTTCAGTCATAACCGTCCCCTCTTAATAAATAATTAGCCGCAATGCAGAAAGGCTCAGAGAACTGTTTTAAAACCTCTGTATCTCTGTGCTTCTGCGGCAGAAAAGCTAACAACTATATATTTTGATAAAGAATCATCTAAAAGATCTAACAAGTTCATATGCTAATAAATTCCATCCGTCAACAAGGACAAATAAAATGATTTTAAAGGGCAACGAGATCATTACTGGCGGAAGCATTATCATGCCCATTGCCATAAGTGCACTTGCAACAATCATATCAATTACAATAAAAGGCAAAAAGAGATAGACACCTATCTCAAAAGCCCGCTTAAGTTCACTTAGCATAAATGCGGGGATTAAGCAATATGACGGAATATCATCCTTTTTCTTCGGTTTTTTAAGTTTTGCCAGTTTAACAAATAGGGCTATGTCTTTTTCTCTTGTCTGCCTAAACATAAACGCCCTTAAAGGCTTCATACTCTTATCAAAAAACTTTTCATTGCTGATTTTTCCCTTAAGGTATGGCTGCAACGCCTGATCATTTATAACGGTAAACGTAGGAGCCATTATGAAAAAAGTCAGAAATAATGCCAGGCCCACAATTATCTGATTCGGAGGCATCTGCTGAAGAGATAAAGCCCTCTTGACAAAATCCAAAACAATAACAACCCGGGTAAAGGCAGTCATCATCATTACGATAGAAGGGACCAAAGTCAATATTGTAAGAAGGAAAAGAATCTGAAGACTCAATGCTACGTCTTTCGGCCCCTTTGCCTCTTGAATGTCAAAGGCAATCTTTGGAATGGGCATCCTCACACCGCCAACATTTTGAGCAATACCCTCCGCCGACACAAAAAGCAGTATAAGCGTGAAAAATATAAATATTTTCTTATTCATTCCCAAAACCATTGAGCTTCCTTAACCTGTCTTTCTGCCCCTTAAGAGAACTTAAATCGACTCCTGAATCACCAACAGGTTTATTACCAGTATTTTTTTTAACTGTTCCGCTATCTTTTACCTTGCCAAAGGCCCTTCCAATGTTGCTCACTATATAATCTTGAAACCCCCCGGCCTTTACCGAAGTTGACTTAGTACCTAAAAGCCTGATCCTGTCTATCTCATCCTTGTCTGTAATTTCAGTTACAAGATTAATGCTATTATCAGCCACGCCGAGCACTAAAATTTTTCCTGCAAGGTCAATTATCTGGAGATGCTTATTTTGCCCAATGGGGGCAACAGATAATACCTTTATTAAATCCTGCCCCATAACCCTTATACCCGTTCTCTTGGATGCATATCTTATGAAAAAATAAAAACCGCCAATAATTGCACCCAGCACAATTATTGTTTTAAAAACAAGCCATCCATAGGATTCCTCTTCGGTTACAGGGCCAAACTTTTGCTTGTCTGCAGTACTTCCGGGCACACCGGTTTTTTTCGTAATATCACTTTTTTTCACGTGACCGGGACTTATTTTGTTTTCAACTTTCCTTTCAATCTTATCAATTGATTTCACTGAGGTCTTGTTATTTACCTGAGATAAGAGGATAACCGGACTCATAAGAAAAAAGAATCCAAATACAAAAGCCAGGATTATGTCACATAAGGATCTGGAATTATGTCTCATTAAAGAAAAAATCAAATTGCACTCCTATTCTATATATATAACTGCAATTAACTTGACATGGTACTTAGTCTATCATCGGGACTAACAATATCAGTTACACGAACACCAAAGTTCTCATCAATTACAACAACCTCACCCTTAGCTATAAGCTTTCCATTAACAAGTAAATCCACCGGTTCACCTGCCAACTTATCCAGCTCAATAATTGACCCTTCACCTAAGCCCAATATCTCCTGGACAAGCTTTGAAGTTCGTCCAAGCTCAACAGTTAGAGTCATGGGTACATCAAGAAGTAATGATATATCACCGGAAACACTTGACGCAATCCCCTCATCTAATGGGGGAAATTTAACAGGACTAATTCCAACTGTAGTCGAAGGCTGCTGAAACCCTGCATCTGTTCCTGCGGGCTGTGAAAAACCACCGGACCTTGCAAGGCCGCCGGAAAGGTTCATATCTATTATATGATAAAACTTTGAGTTTATTACACCCTGTATCGCTATATCATAAGTGATCTTCACAAGATCACCAAAGGGCAACTGTAAATCTGCCGCACTATTCACATTTGACAATGAAGCCGGTGAAACACTAACTGCACCTCCCAGCCTGTTACCAAACTGAGTTGCCATGGACGATAGCAGCTGGTTACTGAATTCCTGTATCGTGCTTTGGTGGGCGTCTGTTAATTCTGCCGGAGCAGCTCCGGATTCATCACCCATCATTAATGCAGAAATAGAACCTGCGTCGGCAAGACTTAATACAATGAGGTTTTTACCTGTCAAAGAACCACTAAAATCAACGGAAACCTGAATGTATTGCTCAGGAAAATCATTCCTTATGGCATCCTGCCCTTTAATTTCAATTAATGCATTTGAAATGATTAGACTCTTTCCACCCAGATACCCTGCTAATGACGGAGCCACTACACCAACAGTTGAGTTTAAAACATCACGAAGTGCATTTTGCTCCGCAGGAGAAAAACCACTGGGTGTAGCTTTTGGAGCTGCAGCCGGTGCAGGCCCAGCAGGAGACATTATATCATCGGCACCCTGCAACAAGGCATCAATTTCGTCTTGTGATAATGAGCCATCGCCCATAGGACCCTCCAAGAATTATGAATTATTGTATCAATTTACAACGAATTCTTTAAAATAAACTTCCTTCACTTTACCAGATATCAATCTTACATTAATGTGAGCTTTTATCTCCTCAGCAAGAGCCACTGCATCACTCACGGAATCCAGATCCTCATATTTCTTACCCTGAAGGAGTATATTAATTATATGCTGAATTTCATCTTTACGCTTTAACAACTCATTGTTCATCTCTACACTCAAATCATATCCAAGGGAAATCTTCATTTTAACAAAATGAGGTTCCTGATCAGCCGTTGTCTTGGAAAATGACGGCAAATCAAATGTATGCAAAGGCTTTGGAGGCGGCGCCGCAACTATGTCCAGGCTCTTCTCGTACTTACTCTCCTGGACAGACCTGGAAACAATAAAGGATATACCAATCATCAAAACGACCAGCAATATCCCGCCTACTGCATACAGCAATATTTTTACAATTTTTGAGGTATCAGCTCTCGTCGGGGACTCTTCGTCCTCGACAACATCCTCCTCCTCAATCAGATCATCTCTTTCCTCGTCACCCATATAA
>JBHPHB010000207.1:0-3742 GCA_042569985.1 Spirochaetota bacterium
TGGAATCGACATTAACATTGATTCAATTTTCGACTGCCAGATAAAAAGGCTCCATGAGTATAAGCGTCAGCTTCTCAATGTTTTGCATATAATAACTATGTACAACCATATAAAGGAAAAACCCAAAGCAGATTTTATACCGAGAACAGTAATATTCTCAGGAAAGGCTGCACCTGGTTATACCATTGCTAAATTAATAATAAAGCTGATTAATTCAGTCGCTCAAAAAATAAATAATGACCCGGATATAGGTGATAAATTAAAGATAATATTTATTTCAAACTATTCTGTTTCTCTTGCAGAAAAAATCATCCCCGCAGCAGACCTGTCGGAACAGATATCCACCGCAGGCCATGAGGCTTCCGGAACGGGTAATATGAAATTTGCCTTAAATGGAGCATTGACAATAGGGACACTGGATGGAGCTAATATTGAAATACACGAAGAGGTTGGCCATGAAAATATATTTATTTTTGGTTTAAAAAGGAACGAGGTAAGCCAACTGAGGTCATCGGGCTACAATCCACTGAACTACTACAATAAAAACCGTGAACTCAAAAAAGCAATTGAGATGATTCGGGATGGATTCTTTTCAAAATCCGAACCTAACCTTTTTCTGCCAATCTTTAATTCTCTTCTCCATCAGGGAGATTACTACTTAGTCCTTGCTGATTATCAGTCATACATCAAATGCCAGGAGCTGGTAAACGAAAACTACGGGAATAAAAGCATGTGGCTGGAAAAGTGTATTTTAAACATTGCAAATACCGGCAAATTTTCATCGGACAGGACCATTAATGAATATGCCAAGGAAATATGGGATGTAAAGCCAATAAAAACAAAAAAGTCCGGATAATCAATATTAACAATTAATAAGGTATTTGGCAACTACTGCTTCAAGTGTATCTGAAGCTTCTTTCCCCTGTTTGAGCATGGTTATAATTTCAAGGTCCGACTTCCATGCAATATCTCCCGGAGAGAATATACATTTACTGCCGCCATCATGCTCCACAAAAAGCTCTCCATCTTTATAGAAGAAAGAATTTTCGCTAGTCGCTGTTTCATATGAATGCATTGACATAGGAATATCATTCGGTTTGAACCAAATCTTTATTTCCCTTTCTGCCTCCTCAACAGTGGCAGATGCATGAATGAGATTATCCATGCGGTCATCTATTGTATTTCCCTGAGGATCCTTTATTGGTACCACTGTACCAAGTGCACGGACACAACCCGGTTTTTCATCACGCGCATTGTGAGGATTTGTTGGCCCAGCAATAGCCCTTATTTTCTTAACTGCATCTTCTCCCTGATATACTATTGCAATAACTCTTTGTCTTTCTGGTTCATCAGGATAATGAAGGGCCCCACTTATATATTCCAAAAGAGAAGGGAAAAATGGCTTACCGCGGTGTTCGGCATAATGTTCTTCGGCAAGCATTTTACTTACATGTACAACCTTTAATCCGGCAAACATCAAACCTGTATGAAACTCAGAAAGCTGAGAAAGCACATATCCCGTTAAAGAATTTTTCAGTGCATCAGGTTTGATAAGTACTAATGTCTGCTCCAGTTCTTTTTTACTCATAAATCCTCTCCTTATTAAATAACAGAATTATAAAGACTGTTTTCCCAATTTTCATAAAATCGTTACATCAATAATTCATGTGGGGTTGATGTCAAGATATTTTGAATATAAAATTTTTTTTATCTTTTTGCTTCTTCATTCGTATTATAAGTGAGAGGATATTTATAAAATTGTTTTTTTTTAATAAGGAGCTAAGATATGATTGAAACAACTATTAACATCAATAATGAGATATTGGAGTTGGTAAGTATTACTGCGAAAAAAACCGGCTTATCAAGAACCAGGATAATCACTAACCTGCTTAAACAAGTAATGAACGATAACTGGAAAAAAATTCCCACAAGTTGCAGTATAAAATATCAGAACAAAGACCCAAAGCAGAATTGGCATAAATTCCATATCCGAATCAGAGAAGATGATTATGAATACTTTCTGGATTTAAGAAAATTGCTAAAAAAATCTGTTTCATATATTTTAGCTTATGCAGTAAGAGAATACATTAGTGAAATAAGAAAAGGAAAATTAACCGATAACTATCTATATAGAAACTATGTCATTGTTAAAGAAATAATTGATAATATAATATGCTGGAAGTTTTTCTGGGGTTTACCGCCTAATCTTAAAGATCACATACCAACATTCAAGTAATAATACGAAAACGGAAAGATTCCCTTTGAGCAATGAAGACAAAAGTCTCAATTCCTGGCTAGCGAACATTTACTCCAATATTCTTTTCGCTAAAAAAAACAAATAACCTGTCCAGATCACTCTTTTCACCCTTTATTTTTAATATAGCCCAACCCATATCAGTAGAGAATGAAGCCTCATAGATAATTGGAATAACATTAAATTCTTTAATTATCTTATAAAATATTGGTTCCTCTTTTAAGTCACCGGGAAAGGATAGTTCAATCTCTTTTGTCTGCATATAATACTCCTTACCTCAATTTAAAACTTATGAACCTTAAATATTTACATAATCAAGACAAAATAATATTCAGTATAAAACATTCTGACAAATAAATCAAGGTAAATTTTCAAATAGAGTCTTTTTATATTTAGCTTAATATGGCTGAATATTTTACTTCACTTCATTATCACTAATGAGATTTAACAATGCAATTGAATTCAACAGTGCCTTTGGAATAAAAGAAGATAAATCTGAAAACTCTTGGGCCATTTTACCGTCAGAAACACTCATCGAACAGTGGGCATTATCACCATAGGGACCAAGACCGTCAATTGTAGGAAAATATTCCCAAAAATAATTTCCATCACTGAGACCTCCCCTGCTTTCATCAAATACCTTTACACCTATAATATCAGATGCCCTTTGCCAGTATTCAAATAAGCTATTGGTCTTATCATTTACCGGCCAGGCCTGGCTTTGCCTGATAAGTGATATTGACACTTTACACTTGAATCCGTCAGACCTACTCTTAATATTGGAGAAACCGTCAAGTTCCATCATTTTCGTAATCCCCGTTTTAAAAACATCCGGAGAAAAAGCCCTCATCTCAACATATGCTTCCGCATATCCAGGAACCCTGTTGTAAGAATTACCTCCTGAAATTATACCCACATTAAAGGTTAATCCCTTCTCATATTCAGTTAGCTCTTCAACCTTATTAATCACACTGGATAGTTGAGCTATAGCATTTGCACCCCTACTGTGATTTGACCCGGAATGGGCACCTCTGCCATAAGCCTCAATCTTAAAAACCGCTCTTCCCTTTCTTGAAGTAACCAGGTAGAAATCATTATCATTTTTATTACCTCCTTCAAATACAAGACAGGCCTCTGCTTGTTCATTTAGTTCCTCCAAACAGATTTCAGAAAAATTATCTGAATCGGTTTCCTCAGATGCATCAAAAAAGAGCTTCCACTTTACCTTGTTAAACATATGCGGAGTGATTTTTCTTAAAGCATCAAGCATCATAAACATAACAATCGTTCCGCCCTTAATATCATTTGTCCCAGGCCCATAAACCATTCTTCCCTTCTCCAACCACTTAAAATTATTCTTTTTCTCCTCCTCTTCGGAATAAACAGTATCGAGATGAGATATGCATGCAATTGTCAATTCTCCTTTACCTTTATTTGTAAGCACAAGATGATATTAAGGGCGGAACGATTGTTATGTTTATGATGCTT
>JBHPHB010000208.1:0-3699 GCA_042569985.1 Spirochaetota bacterium
ACCACAGATTGTTTGAACAATTTTAAAATGTTTTTCTTCCCAGGTGGAAACAATAATTGAAGTATTGGAAACATCTTTGATTTTTACATTGGCAAGACTATTTTGCGGCCTGTATATAGTATCACCAAGGGCAACCCACAATTCAGTTGACCATTTTTCATATGAAGGAGATGTCATTAAAGACGGGTCAATTTGAAGTTCGTCATCTGATAAAAAGTTTGTAAATGTTTCCCATTCCCTCATTGAATTGTTCAATAAGAATGGAGGTGTTATCTGGTTAAATAATTTTGAAGAAGTCCTTGTGGATTCATTTATCCATAGAGGCCATTTATAGTTTGAAAACTTTTGATATAAATAAAAGTTCTTTAGACCCCGGCTGTATTCCTTAATGGTAAAGTTAAACTTATCTTTGTCAAAATCTAAAATATTCGAACCAACCAGAATTGGCGGGTTATTATCAATTTTATTCTTCTTTGTATATTTCAAGTATCCCTACAAAAATAAATGCTTCTATTCATTATTGAAAGAAGCAATTGCATCATCTTCAGTATCATAAATTTGAAACATATCCATCAATTCAACAACCTCAAAGATTTTCTTAACGGCATTATTCATATCGCTTAACTTAAGTACCCTCTGAGATTCCTTTAATATTCTCATTGTTGAAACAAATATTCTTAATCCGGAACTGCTTAAATATTCAACATCTTTAAGATTTAAAAGGAGATGGTTGTTTGAATCACTTTGAATTATCTTATTGATCTCATTCTCAACTTCAGCTGATAAATGAACATCAAGCCTTCCGGCAAGGTATATCACCGAAACGTTTCCAACAATTTTAGTGGTTATATTCATTTGGGACTCCTGAATAGAATATTTTTTATCTTCAACATATTTAATATTTACTTAAAAAAAATCAACTAAAAAATAATTATGCCAGCTATTCAACTCCCTGTTTAGCCAGTTTCCTGGTTATAATTAAACCAATTGCTGTTAAAACAAAAATAACAGTGAAGATAACACCAAACACTGATAGCAATAAATGCCCGTGAACACCCTTACTTTTTGAAATTGCAATACCGATTTCAACACCGGGAAAAACAATGAACATAAAAAGTGATAGTAAAGGGAAAATAAGGCCATTAAAATATATGAGCCCCCTGTATCTTAAAGGCTCATATAAAGGCATTACCATTGCCACGCCAGATGTAAAAACCAAAGCTGAGAAACCCCTGGATATAAAATATAGCGGTGCTACAATCTCATCATTAATCACCTGTTTTAACCATTCCTCCGGGAAGCTCTCGGCAAATATTTCCAAAACGAATATGGGTGAAAAATAAAATAAAATACCAATTACAATATAAACCAAACCAGTTAAAAGAACAATTACCTGTAGTACATTTGTTGCCTTTGACCTCATCAAAATCCCCTTTTTATTTAAAAATAATCATTTTACTTTCATTAACTTACTTGATATCTCTTTGGATGTTTTCAATATATTTTCAATTCGTAATTTACTTTCTGATAAGTCAATTACTATACTACTATCAGACAAATTATATATTTTACTGTCATCTTTATCTATCTGTAAGAATTCTAAGTACTTCTTATAGAAGGTTAGTACTTTATCTTCCTTAATTTTTATAATTTCCGTATTATTAACTTTAACAAAGGTTATCTCATCAACATCTGTTCTAAAAAGAGTTTCCGGTCTCACCCTGGAAAAGGGATATCCCGAATTAAAGTTATTTTCACCTATTGGGATAGATTCAAATACAGGATACAGAAGAAAGGAAGCCGCCAATAGATCTTTCAAATAACCCGTACTAAAATTTACCTCTTTATTTAAATTACTGTCATTTAATAATGTTACGGGTAAATTCATGAACTTTTCAACTCTATTATTACCGCATAACTCTGCAGAAAATTTTTCAATTTTATTCCTTTTAAAAATATTCTCTTCTGGAAAAACAATATCGAGAAAACTATTGAGCCTTTTTTCTGAGAAAAAACTCTTTATCCTCTCTTTGAATTCCTTTTCATCTCTACTAATAGTATACAGGAAAACAACAATGGAGCTAAATGATGAAGAATAGATACTGTTATATGTGTTGCTTGTATCTTGTAGATTATTTAATATACCGAAAAATGAAATTGATTCAAATAAGTTGGTCTCAAGAACCAATGCCCTGTTTTTACGGGTAACCTCATCGGTAAATTCCTTTAAAAAATCATCCTCCCCCTGCACCATGTTATGGAAAAAACCATATTTGTTTTCATTTACATCATATTTATTTAAAATCAAACCTCCCTCAAAAGCATTTAACTTTCCCGAATAAAATTCATTTAAGACGTAATATACTTTCTGGAAGTCATTTAACCTTGTATCAAAGAGGTTATATAAAAAATCAAATTCTTTTTGTTTCCTCACAAAAGCAAAGACTATATCAGATAAAACCAATGATTTATCTCTTAAGTCCGGATCATAATCTGAAACATCCAATATTATATACTCAAATTCTTTTGATAGGATAAAAAGGATGGGAGAAAGAATATCAGGGGCTACTTTAACTTTTGAACCAAAGGAAATATTCATTAAGTACAATGAATCATTAACCTTCTCAATCTTTTCCTTTATAACCTTTTCGACATGGGAACTGTCCTCTTTCTTGTGGGAAAGGGGAGAAGTGAGTTTCTTATCAAAAAAATTAAAAACTGAATTACCTTTATATGACGTATCAAGTATTATAGTCTTTTTCTTTGATGATAATGAAATACCTAATATTGAAGAAAGAAATGTTTTTCCGCATTCCCGGAACTGACTGTATACTGTTACGACCTTGCTCTTCTGAGAATAGTATTTTTTTCCAATTTCAGATGTTTCAAAACCAAGTTTTTCAATTACCTTCAGATAGCCCCTTAAACCCTTATAAGAAACGATAAAGAGTTTAAAAATGTCCTCTTCGCTAAACATTAACAGGGTTGAGTTTATAAGAGCTTTTACACTGCCATATTGCCTGCTTGTTGTTAAAGGTATGGCACCAAAAAAAGAACCCTGCGAAAGATATACAATATCACTTTTCCCCACACCTTCAATTTCGAACATCCCGTTGATTACAATGTTCAGTGAATTGGTTTTTCTTAAATCAAAATAGCTGCCGCTTTTAATATTTGATAAGCGACCGACTTTTTTTAAATATGATAATTCTTCCGTAGAGCAATGACTGAAAAGCGGAATGCTTTGTAATATTTTATTGGTAATATTCATGAAGAAATATAAATTTAGGTCTTTTTAAGAAGGCCTATAAGCTCATTTTTGCCCAGTATTTCTATTGGCCTGGTATTAGCAAATTCCAAAGACTGAGAGGAAAAATCTCCGGCGCTAATAATCATAGCCCTTGTGGCGTTTTTTTCTTTTAGCTGCTGATGCACTTTTCTCAAAAATGGCTCATTTATTGTATCGGTAGTACGTATAATCCTGATAACCCTGTTAGTCTGTCTTATATTTCCTCATAGCCGGCTTATCTCAATTCGAGCATGTTTCCCGTAAGCTTGTGGAGGCAATGGGCTTCCAGGTATCCGATGTAGAGATAATTAGTGATACTGATATAGAAATTGTTGCTGTTCAGCAGGCAGGGAAATGGAGAAATATAAGACAGACTAACAGGGTTATCAGGATTATACGTACTACCGATA
>JBHPHB010000209.1:0-3444 GCA_042569985.1 Spirochaetota bacterium
GCCATTTGATGATGTATAATCAATATTACTAAAACTAATTTGATACTATTATGATTGCTATAGTAAAAAAAATAATTTCAACGGGAGTAGACAACGATACTTCTCGTGAAAATAAATTCATAATATCTACAAACATTTTATCAATAATTGTAAGTATTATATCGTTATCATATGCAGTAGTGTATGTTATTATAGAGATTCAATTGTTAATGTGGCTTAATTTATCTTTTGCCATACTACAGACCATACCCATTTTACTCAATCGATACAAATTACACAAATTAGCGAAACTTTATTTAGTTAATTTTGCGTTAATACAATGTATTATGGTTTCCCTAAGCTTTGGTTCCCAAACAGGTTTCGAGTTATATTTCTATATGATAGTAATTGGCATGTCTTATATGTATTCCCAAAAAGAAATAGTATTGATTGGTTTGCAGGGTCTTTTAATAATCATGAGCTATATTATTCTCCAAGTTTTATATAAACAGGTTCATCCTGTTAAAGTCTTAGAACCATATGAGTTTAAGTTTTTATATTACTTTACATATAGTTCTTTGTTTTTAGCTTTAGCTGCTGTTGTAATTTATTTTCGTTGGGTCAACTTGAATTTAGAAGATGTGATTCTGCAGGCAAACTCAAAGCTTCAAGGACTGAGTGATAGTTGTAAAAAATACCTGCCTTCCCAACTTGTAAATTCCATCATTAAAGATGAAAAACAGGTAACAGTAAAAACAGATAGAAAAAAACTCACTATATTTTTTTCAGATATAAAAGGTTTTACAGAAATCACAGATGGCATGGAACCTGAAGAACTTTCTTCCATACTTAATGAATACCTGTCTGAAATGACAAAGATAGCCAATAAATTTGGTGGTACTATCGATAAGTTTATCGGTGATGCAATGATGGTATTTTTTGGAGCTCCTGAAGCAACAAATGATAAAGACCATGCCCATAGATGTTTAAATATGGCGTTGGAGATGCAAGATAAGATGACAGATTTAAAAGATAAATGGTTTAACGATGGTATTGAAACTCCACTTGAAATTAGGGTAGGTATTAACACAGGTATAACAGCAGTGGGAAGTTTTGGTACTGATGACAGGTTATCATATACAGCTATTGGGGGGCAGGTTAATCTTGCATCACGATTAGAAGGTTTAGCTGAACCAAGTGGTATTTTAATCAGTCATTCAACATGGGCATTAGTTAAAGATAAAATTGAATGCAAACAGAGAGATGAGAAAGTAAAGGTTAAAGGTATCAATCGAGAGATCCTTGTATATGATGTAGTAATGGATTAAATTAAGAAGGTCCCGTGGAAAAAGTCCATCCGTGAAGGAAACTCTATCAAAAATATTACATATCATTATGTGCCATAATTGAAGCTTATCGGAAGTTAGCAAGTAAGGTTTTTTCGCTTGCTTTCAAACATTTCAGCAAGGACAATGACCTGGCATTAATAAATTTAAATTTAAATAAAATAATCATACAGAGATAGAAAATGACACCGGAAGAAAAAAAAGAGATAAAAACCGAAATTGAGAATCGAATTATTGCGGCCGAAAAAGCTTCAAAGACTTTGCAGGAACAAACAGCCCCGGTAAAACCCAGTGTTGCCCTGGGCAGGCTGACAAGGATGGATGCAATTCAGCAGAAAAATATGGCCGAATCAAATCTCAGGGCAAATGAAGTTTTAATATCCAACCTTAAACGTACCCTGGAAAACATTGATAACCCCGATTTCGGCATATGTGTGAGATGTAAAAAAAACATCCCCCTGGGACGAATACTCATAGTGCCCGAAACAAAAGTGTGCGTCCAATGTGCATCAAAAAAAAGCAGGTGAGCAGACGAAAGATTAATACCCTTTCGAAATCGCTTGAAATTTCCTTGCAATTATATATTTCAACCGGGAGAATGACCCGGTAAATTATTATTTCAGGATATATAATGATCAGTATAAGCGAAGATACAAAAAACAATATTTCAGTGATTTCAATAAACGGGAATTTTACCATTGAACATATCAATGAAATTGAAACTGTTTTTAGAGAGGTTCTTGCGAAAATGCCCGAGGTTATTGGCATAAGTTTTAAAGATGTGGATTATATTGATTCTATTGGTATAAATAACCTTTGTAAGTTTACACAAAGTGCTCACAGGGAGAATATCGAGTTAGTAATATTTGAGGCAAATAAATTTATAACGGAGATTTTTCATATTACAAAGCTGGATAAAATATACAGGATTATTAATAAAGAGATTTTCGATAATGAATATATCAGGTCAGAGTGACCTGACATTTAAAAACAAAACCGGTGCTGCGGAAACAGTCTATCTGTCATTCGGCATTTTAAAATTGTGATGATGGAGGATTCATTAAGTAGTTTGGGGAGTTAATTACAGGAAAATAAAAGAAAAAAAGTGAGGTAGAAAATGGCTGAAATTGGAGGATACAGAAAAGAATTTGTCAGGTCGGGGGTTACATTTGGCAGTGCCCTGGCCATTGTTATTAGCTATACTTTCAATAAGTCCATTCTTTGGGCAATATTTCACGGTATTTTGAGCTGGATTTATGTTATTTATGCCGGTTTGTTTAAATAAGCATTTATGTCGCTTTTCTCCCGTGGAACAAAATAAAAAACTGCTTGTACTATTGTAATAAATTTTAATAGATGGTTATTAAGTATTTCTACACTGGGATTATTAATCTGAGTTGTAGTTATATATACTAATATTTTTAAATTTAAGAGGTTATTATGCCACAAGGTAAAGTTAAATGGTTTAATCCAACAAAAGGTTTTGGTTTTATTGAGCAAGAAGGCGGCAAAGATTTATTTGTTCATAAAAATGAAGTTCAAGGTTATATCGATGAAGGCGACACCGTTGAATTCGAAATAGGTGAAGGCGAAAAGGGACCTTTTGCAACTAATGTAACAAAAGTCTAACTTATCGTATCGCAGGAGTGATAAACTCCGTCTTTGACACAACTTTTTTTAGAATGATGAAAAAATACACCGGTTACCGGTTTTGACAGAATATATATCCCTTAATACTGTTATGTGATTTAGTTTTGTCTTATTTGAAGTTATTCAACTTGTTAACCCAACTCCGTGAAATGAGCTGGTTTCCTTTGATGTATTGTAAAAATGCAGGTAATGGAGGTTCCATGTTCGCCGGGGAGTTGGGTTTTTTATAATCCCCCTAATTTGATACCATCATCAAAAATTCCCCCAACATTACAGAAACAGTTGAGAAAGTACATGTTAAAATTATTGAATCAGCAAAGAGAGTACTGTAAAATAATTAATACTTATAATACATCAATAACCAGCAGGCAAAGGTCATCACTAAAGTCAGTTTTCTCCGAATAATTTTTAAGTTCCTCTAAAAGTATATCGTTAAAATCTTCGGGAAGCAGGTTTATATTGGCCCTGA
>JBHPHB010000210.1:0-3385 GCA_042569985.1 Spirochaetota bacterium
TTCTACACCATTGTTGTGTCGCAGTCCGGACATTTTTCAGGATTCTTAATGAAAAATAATTTATAAATTGTAATTGTTATCAAATTATTCTTGTTGTTTTTTACTTGTATTTATCACACAAGAGCCCTGTAAGCTTCTTTAGTAAATGAATTATGACCTATTTTGATAATATAGATAATGTCAATGATTACATTAAAATGGCCAGCGGCTATGACGGTGAAGTACTCATTAACTTATTAAAGAAATATTTACCCCGGGATTCTACTCTTTTAGAACTGGGCATGGGTCCCGGAAAGGACCTGGATATACTGAAAAAATTCTATGAGGTCACCGGTTCTGATTCTTCACAGGTCTTCCTTGATTTATACAGGCAAAAGCATGAGCATGCAGATTTATTGTTACTGGATGCCGTTACAATTGATACAGACATAAAATTTGATTGCATCTATTCTAATAAAGTACTTCACCACCTAACAGGGGAGGAACTAAAGAAATCACTAATTCGGCAAAAGGAAGTTCTTAACGATAATGGCATTTTATTTCATTCGTTTTGGAAGGGCAGCAAAATGGAGAAACAACACGGCCTGTTATTCATGTATTATACCGAGGAGGATCTTACCGGCATTATAGAAAGTGAATTCAATATAATTGAAATGAATGCATACAAAGAGATGGAGAATGATGATTCCATTTATGCTGTTTTCAATAAAAAAATTAAGTATTAGCAATTAATAATATAAATACTGATTATAATTTTACCCTAACCGTTTTTTAAAGAATTTTAAATTCCATTGGCATGCAGCAAAATATAACTGATACTCTTCAGGAAGATTTGCTTCTTTAGCTTCTTTGAGGCGTTTCTTAAAGAACTTTAAGTTCCACCGGCAAGCTGCAAAATATACATGATAATTTTTTGGCAGATTTGAATTTTTAGCTTCTTTGAGGCGTTTTTTAAAGAATTTTAAATTCCACTGACATGCTGCATAATATGCCTGAAATTTTTCAGAAAGTTTAGCATCTTTTGCTTCTTTTAAGCGCTTATTAAAGTAATCGAGTTTCCATGGACTTGCTATATAATGCCCCTGTAATACTTCAGGAAGATTATTTTTGGCTTCAACGAGACGATTTTTAAATTGCCCTAACTGCCAGGAGCTGTATGCATATAAGCCATGGTAGTCTTTTTGAACATTGCTCTTTCTTATTCCCTTCTCAGTATAAAAACATGAAGTAAATACAACAAAAATTAAACTTAAAATTAAATAATTAGTTTTCATAATTTCACCTCATTAATTTGCTTAGAAATATTTTTTGAGTATTTCTAAATTTGAATTCTTATACCGGCTCTTAAGAGAAAACCTGACATATCATATTCAACATTTTTTCTTTCCGGAGATGTGCCCCTGTATCCCAGCTCAAGCAAAAAGTTTATCCTTGAGTTCTCGCCCGGTTTATATGCCGCACCCAATAATATTTGCCATGCGAAGCCATGGTAAAACCAGGTTTTGTTATCTTCATCGGGGATCGAATTATCAAGAATCATAAATGTATACCCCAAACCAACAGTAAATGTGGGTTCTATGTAAATATACTTAACCAGGTTGGGCAGCCGCAATTGAACATCAAAAAGCAGCGGCATAATGAATGCCTGTGTTTTCGCAATAACATTTCCCGCGGCCAGTAATCCGAATTCCGCCTCATCAATGGTACGCTCCCAGGGGATCCACACTAAATTATAATCAAAACCGGCAACAAAATAGGGGTCAATATTGAAAATGTAATTTAAGCTAATATCAAGTCCCCACTTGTTTGGCTTTTTTGCATATGAGGTTCCAAGTTTTCCTGCAAACTCAGTTTCAATTGAAAACAGATCATTTGTTGTTAGTAGCAACAACAATGTGGTTATAATTAATATCTTTTTCATAATGCTCTCCCCGAAAAATATCTGCTATTTTTTTAATACGTTCATTATAAATGTCAAGAAAACAAAAAAAATATATACAATTATTTTTGGTTTTTTAGGATCTTAGTACACATTTCTGCAAGCAACATGTCTCATAAAGGGTTTTATTGGAAGCAAAAAATATCTTTTATTGACAAAAAGATACCTGCTTACTATGGTCCATTTAAAATTTGTTTTCTGATTTGATATATTATATTATAATGCTAATATAGCAGAGGATAGAATTGATGATCACTATAACAGGTTTGCGGAATATAGTATTAGTATTGGCAGGTTTCATGATTTTTGTTTTAACTGACTGCAAAGGAGGGACTGGAAGTTCTGCTTTGAAGGTCAAATCTATTACCCAGATAAGAGAATATGGGGGCAGAGTAGATTGGTCTAAATCGGGTAGCAATTTAGTACTTTTTGACAAAAGGAATGATGACGGTTATGCTGAAATATTTGTGGGAGAGCCTGATGGAATTAATGCTGTCTGCCTGACATGTGATGAAGAGCAAATAAACAGGTACCATTCCGGTAATCCCGTATGGCACCCTTCTGAAGAGTGGATTGTTTTTCAGTCTGTTAACCAGGATTTGGCTGATATGTTTCTTGGTATCTATCCCGGCCAGCTTGATAATTTTAAAGTTGTTTCAAATCCTGGCGCCGGGTGGATAAATGAGCTCTGGGTGATGGATGCTAATGGCAGTAACTTTTCAATGATTCAAGGTGTAGGAAATGAAGCGGGAATTTTACACCCCCACTTCTCGCATGACGGCACTATGCTTACCTGGGCTGAACGTAACGGCACAGAAGGTGTACCATACGGCAAGTGGGTCATCAGAATTGCAGATTTTAATACTACCGGTAGTGTTCCTCAATTGAATAATATGAGGACATACTCTTTTGACGATAATGGTTGTTTCTATGAAACCCATGGCTTTACTCTTGATGATAATAAAATTATTTTTTCAGGCAATCCCAAGGGGCAGGATCCTTATGGATTTGATATTTATCTCTATGATCTGGATACTGAAGAATTAACCAGGCTGACTCATACAGATGAAGAGTGGGATGAACACTCGATTCTCACTCCTGATGGAACACAGTTAGTTTGGATGTCAACCCAGGGAATTGAGCAGGGAGGAATTGAACTGCCATTAACAGAATTCTGGATAATGGACATTGATGGCTCAAATAAAAGAAGACTCACCTATTTCAATGACCCCACATCCTTTCATTATATTGATAAGGATGGTGTGGCAGCTGCAGACAGCAGCTGGAGCCCTGACGGCAAGTATCTCATGACCTATGTAATATATCGAAATGAGGATGGCCGGCCAGGGGGCAATTATCTTATTGAGTTTGAATAGGTTATTATCTCCAAATTAATATCATCTTCAAGGAATGGTCTGTTCATTCTATTACATTAAGAAATTTTAA
>JBHPHB010000211.1:0-3368 GCA_042569985.1 Spirochaetota bacterium
GAAAATAACTGATATGGAATTTCAAAGAGAAAACCTTGAGGATATTTTTATAGATATTACCGAAAAGGATATTTTAGAATGAAAAATATTTTATATATGGCCCTATTTGAAACAAAAACTTTTTTCAGACAACCGGTGGCAGTTTTCTGGGTTATAGGCTTCCCTTTAATTCTTTTTTTTATTTTTGGATCAATTTTCGGCAGATTTTCAAAACCTCATGTGTCAATTGCATTATGTAAAAATGACCAAAGTAAATATACAAGAAATTTTATAGGCCATCTTTCTCAAAATCAACTCATTTCAATCAAAACCGTTAACAGCAAAAAAGAAGTTGCAGATTCTGTCAAGTCGGGAAATAAACTTCTTGGAATTCATTTACCTTCGGATTTTGGACAAAAATTAAAACTAAAAAAACCTTCTTCTTTTAATCTATTATATGATGAAGAAAATTCACAGGAAAACAAAATTGCATTATCAATTTTGAACCAGGATCTATTAAAGTTTGTAATAAAATCAGAAAAAATAAAAAGTGTAATTAAATACGAAATGCATGAGGTTAAAGGGGCAACAAAAGAAAGCAGCTATATTGAATTCCTTTTACCCGGGATCATTGGATTAATAATATTAACTAATTCTTTATTCTCAATAGGATTGAAAATTCTGATCTACAAGGAAAATAATATTTTAAAACAATTTTCCCTGCTTCCCATTTCAAAATTATCCTTTATATTTGCCCAATCCATTCCCTACTTAGTCATAAATACAATCCTTTCGGTCATCTTGATTTATTTAGGAAAAAGTCTTTTTGGAATACAATTACCTGCCAGCTTTACTCTTATTATTATCTATCTTATCTTTGGATTTATAGTTTTATCACTAATTGGAATATCTTTAATTAGCTTTGTAACGACTGTCCAGCAGGGTTCGAATCTAATTAATCTAACTTTTTTCTTCCTCATGTTTACAAGTGGAATTTATTTTCCAGTAAGCTCCATGCCAGCTGTTTTTGAAGTTATTGGAAATATTTCACCACTTACATATTTTATCGATATACTGAGAGAATTGTTTGCGGCTAAAATTAATCCTTATAATGTCGGCCTTGGCTTTGCAGTTTTAACTGGATGGTCAATACTGAGTTTATTAATTATAAAATTCAAATTTAAGTGGGCAAAAGAATAGCCCATAATCGATTTAATTAATATTATTTTCTCATCGACTCTGCCAGCTGCCTGAACATATTAACCGTATACGTATTAATTCTCTTAAGCAGTTTATCATAATGAGACTGAAGTTGTTCAGGGGTCATTTTTTTAGGTTGAAATACAACATAATGAAAGTTATAGCGATCCCAATCATCCACTATAATTCTATTTTCCTTTTTAAACATTTTGTATGCTTCTGTTCCGGGGAAGGGAGTATACAAGCTTGTCAGGGGAATTAAAATTTTATTCCTCGCAATAAAATCATATAATTCATCAAAAGAATTTTCATCATCGTTATCCAGGCCAATAATGAAGGATCCGATTATTTTAAATCCGTAATCATGAATTATTTTAATATATTCTTCATATTTCTCAACTTTATTCACCATTTTTTTATTAACAGATTCAATATTATCGGCACTTATACTTTCAAAACCGATATACACATACTCACCCCCGCTCTCCCGTGCTAACTCTAATAATTCCTCATCCTCTGCAATTTTTATACTCAACTGGGCAAACCATTTCTTTTTCAATGGGATTAATGCTTTTAATAATTCTTTGGCATATTTGGGGTTCCCGATTAAATTATCATCAGTAAAAAAAATTGTATTATCATTTTCCATTGCTTCGATTTCTGAAATGACTTCCGGAATAGGCCTTGTCCTGAACTTTTTACCGTACATTTTTGTGACACAGCAAAAAGTACAATTATGAGGACATCCGCGTGTTGCCATTATTGAATTTAAAGTGCCCCTTGGGGGCTGATAGATAGAGCCGTCAACCAGGTCCAATCGCGGAAATGGAAGGCCCTGTAAATCCAGGTGTTCAGAACTATTATAAACAGGTTTTAATTGACCATTTTGAAAATCCTTTATCAGTTGAGGCCATGTATTTTCTGCTTCGCCAATAACAATTGAATCTGCATGTTGAGAAGCTTCATCGGCCATAAAACTAACATGGACTCCTCCCAGGACAACAGGAGTACCCATACTCCGATAGTGATCGGCAATTTTATACATTCTATTTGCATGAAGGGTCATTCCGGTAATACCAACCAGATCAGCTTCTTCAAACTTTTCAATAAGTCCATGCACTTCATCAATTATCTTCACATCAACCTCAGGGGGGGTTAATGCAGCAATAGACGGCATTGCAAGAAGTGGTGTTATTGGCCGAAATTTAAATCCGCTTGTTACTATTTTCCCCCATTTGTTATCAATTCCGGGTTGAATCAATAAAACTTTCATATTTTCTCGATACCTCGATATAATAATTTTGCAACATTCACCATAATACAATTTCAAAACTGCCAAGTACTGGTTAATTCTTCCTGGCTTTTCTTTGACGTTCCATTGCTTTCTTGACAATATAAGGATATAACCTTTTTTGTAAGTTATCATACCCTTCCTGAAGTTGTTCAGGGGTCATTTTTTTGGGTTTTGAAACAACGTGATTCCAGTTATAACGGGCCCAGTCATATGTTAATATTCTATCCTGCTTTTTGTATGTCTCAAAAAGATCTGAACCCGGTAGTGGAGTAAAAATATTAACAAAAGGGATATCTACATCATTATTAACAATAAACTCATACAATTCATCAAAACTGTTCTCATCATCATGGTCAAGGCCAATAATAAAAGATCCCACAACCTGAAATCCGTGGTCATGAACTATTTTTATACACTCTTCATATTTTTTAACATTATTCACTGAGCCTTTATTCATATCTTCAATATTATCTTTATTGATACTCTCAAAACCAAACAAAAAAGAAAATCCACCGCTTTCCTTTGCAAGTTTTAATAATTCTAAATCATCAGCAATTTTTATACTCAGCTGTGCACCCCATGTTTTTTTTAATGGGATCATTGCTTTGAATAGCTCTTTAGCATAACGGGGATTACCAATTAAATTATCATCGGCAAATACAATAGGCTCATCGTTTAATAAATTAAGTTCAGCAATAACTTCATCAACAGGCCTCATTCGAAATCCTTTTCCATACATCCTTGTTACACAGCAAAACTTGCAATTATGGGGACATCCACGCGTCGCCATTATTGAATTTAAAGTGCCCTTTGGCTGTCTATAACCCGGCCCGTCGACCAGGCCTAAACGCGGAAAAGGATTTCGAATGAGGCCTGTTGATGAAGTTATTGCTGA
>JBHPHB010000212.1:0-3249 GCA_042569985.1 Spirochaetota bacterium
GAAAGGATAAAAATGCAAAGGAAGAAGCATTAAAATCTTCAAAAGCGGCAAAAGGTGCAATAGATAAAAGTAGTAAGAATGTAGTCTTAATTAAATTCATGGCATTTCCCCGATATTTTACTTTATAAAAACAGGCTTATTACTATGAATTAAATATGGGAATATGTCAATATAAAAACAATTATATGAGGTTATCTCATATATCAAATATTATACTAAAAATAGTTATGGGGGGTTAATAAACAGATGAATTTATAGAAGATCCAGGTTTGATTTTTACCTTTATCTTACAAAATCTTTTTAACAATATCTGTACATCTGGGGCAGAGTTCAGAATGTGCTGAATCTTTACCGATGTCATCTGTAAAATTCCAGCACCTGATACATTTCCCCTTTTCAGTCTTTTCGGCCTTTATGTAACTTGAATCATATTCATCCATACCATCTGTTTTTTCATCCAGCAGTCCTATATGTGCCACCTGGAAGAATTTCTTTAATTCCTCTCCAAATTCAACCAGGAGGTCCTTTACCTTTTTCTCTTTGGTATAAATAGTTACTTCTGATTCAAGAGATGATTTAATGACCTTGTCTTTCCTCATTAACTCAAGGGCCTTTAAAACATCCTTTTTGATATCTACGATGCTCACAATTTTATCATTAAGCTCTGGATTAAAGAAAACTTTATTAAGTACATAATATTTTTGCATATGCACAGAGTCGCTATTGCCATTGAATTTCCATATCTCTTCAGCTGTGAAAGCCAGAATGGGCGAGATAAGACTGATAAGTGTTTTGTATATTTCGTTTAAAGCAGTCTGGCTTGATCTTCTTATTGTTGAATTCTTTTCTTCAATATAAAGAATATCCTTGGATACATCAAAATATACTGAAGACAGTTCTACGGCACAGAAGTTTAGAATTCTTCTGTAAACTAAATGAAACTCAAATTTCTCATAATGTTCAATAACCTTTTCCCTTAGTACATAGAGGTCATGGAGGATCCATTTGTCAATATCTGACAGGTTTTCATACTCAACAGAGTTACTTTCAGTAAAGTCAGAGAGGTTTCCAATAATGAACTTAAAGGAATTTCTTATTCTTCTATAAGAATCTGATACCTGCTTGATCATATCCATACCGATTCTTACATCATTTCTATAGTCTTCAGATGATACCCACAGTCTGATAATGTCAGCTCCGAATTGTTTAATCAACTTTTCCGGGGGAATAACATTACCCTGAGATTTGCTCATTGCCTTACCGTTTTCATCCAGCACAAAACCATGTGTAAGCACTGTATCATATGGAGCTCTTTGCTTTAATGCCAGGGCAGGCCAGAGAGATGACTGAAACCATCCCCTGTGCTGGTCACTCCCCTCGAGGTAGAGGTCTGCCGGCCATCGGAGGTCCTCCCACTTTTCAAGAACGGCAAAGTGAGATACACCTGAATCAAACCAAACATCAAGTATATCAACTTCTTTTATAAAATCATTGCTGCCGCAATCACATGAAGTATCGGGAGGAATGAGATCATTTAAATCTTCAGTGTACCAGGCATCAATTCCTTTTTCTTTTGTTACTTCGACAAAAAAAGATACACTTTCTGAAGAAGTCATATTTTTGTTACATTCATTGCATTTGAAGGAAGGGATTGGAACTCCCCATGAGCGCTGTCTCGACAGGCACCAGTCGGGCCTTGACTCTACCATGCTTCTGAATCTTGATTCTCCCCACGCTGGCACCCAATTTGTTTTGTCCACTGCTTTCATTCCTTCGGCCCTCAGTTCGTTGTGGTCAATTTTCAGAAACCACTGTTCCGTTGCCCTGAAGATCAAAGGTTTCTTGCATCTCCAGCAATGGGGATAGGAGTGCTCGATTTTTTCAGTATGGATAAGAACGTTTTCTTTCTTTAAAAGATCTACAATCATTTCATTTGCATCAAATACAAATGTTCCCTGCATTTCGGGAAACTCATCAGTAAACTTTCCATAATCATCAACGGGGCAATAAACATCAAGACCATATCGAAGTCCCACAATATAGTCATCAACACCATGGCCCGGTGCGGTGTGTACAATACCGGTACCCTGTTCCAGAGTTACGAAGTTATCAAAAATAACCTTTGATTCCCTGTCAATAAATGCATGTCTTACCTTTAAGGATTCAATATCTTCTTTTGAAAGGGATACCTCGTTTTCTTTTTTCTTTCCCATGATTTCTTCAAGTTGAGGGACGAGCTCATTTGCCAATATATAAGATTCATTGCCGAACTTAAAGGCGGAATACTGATGGTTAGGGTTAAAACAAACAGCCAGGTTTGCAGGTAAAGTCCAGGGTGTTGTTGTCCAGATCACGGCATAAAGATTATCATTATCAATTCCCTCAATATTAACTGATGAAGGATCAACCTTAAATTTGACAAAAACCGAGGGAGATGTATGATCATCATATTCAACTTCTGCTTCAGCAAGGGCTGTTACACATGTGGGGCACCAGTATATTGGTTTTTTGCTTCTGTAGATATAGCCTTTTTTGAAAATATCGGCAAAGACCTCCACGATTTTTGTTTCATAATCTTTATTCATTGTGAGATAGGGATCGTCATATTCGCCAAAAACACCAAGCCTCTTAAATTCTTCCATTTGAATATTTACAAAATCTTTGGCAAACTTACGGCAATCATTTCTGATATCAACTGTTGACATCTCCCTTGCCTTTTTTTTGAGCTTCTTGGTCACAGCAAGTTCAATAGGCAGGCCATGGCAATCCCATCCTGGTACATAGGGTGCCTTAAAACCCATCATGGTCTTATGCTTTATAATAATATCTTTTAATATTTTGTTCAGTGCATGTCCCAGATGAATATGTCCATTGGCATATGGAGGCCCGTCATGGAGAATGAATGTGTCAGAATCCTTTCTGGATTCCATTATCTTCTTATAAATTTTCTCATCTTCCCAGATCTTTAAGGTTTCCGGTTCTCTATTGGGAAGATTTGCCTTCATGGGAAAATCAGTGGCCGGAAGGTTTATTGTTTTTGAGTAATCCATCTTTTAATTAGTCCTTTCAGTATATCTCTTTGATATTCTCATATCTTTTATATTGTCCCGTAATTCACTATAACAAGTACATGCGGCACTTACACTATAATAAAACATTAAAAGAAATTCTAATTGTTCTTTGTCAATTTATTTTTATTAAATAAAGATGATGAATTCCTTTTTGTTGTTGATTTAATGAGTATAATAT
>JBHPHB010000213.1:0-3206 GCA_042569985.1 Spirochaetota bacterium
TTTATAGAGAAAATCCTACCTTTATTGAGTTATATACATTATGTCCGTCAAACTTTCTTTTGGGATTTTGAAATTGTGTGTTGTAGTAGGTATAATTAAAAGAGAAACCTAAAACCAAGTATCGTATAAAATATAAGTCGATTCCCAGGGCAAGATAACATCCGGGCCCTCTTGCAATTCCTTCAATGGGATCATTGAGACGTCCTTTGAATTCATCTGCAAATTTTAGCCAGCAATAGTTCATTCCAATTTCACCAAGAAGAGAGATCCTCGGTGTTAAATAATATCTGTATAAAAATCCAAAATTGATTTTTGAAAATTCGTAAGTATGCAGGTATTCTGAATCTTTTTCACAATAGGAATAATTTAATCCCCAGAATGTATATGAAACATTTAAGCCTGCATATGTAAAGGGGAAGTATTTTATACCGAAAGTTGTTTCCACCATATAATCAACAAGGGAATATAGAGGTGGAGCTACCATGCAATACTCGTCAAAACATTCCGTTTGTTTTCCAGATACTAAGAATCCATGTGAGCCTGTTATATATACTTGTAGAAATGATGGTTTGTTATCTTCATTTTTTTGAATATTATTATTTTTGTTGTTTTTAGTTTCTTTTATTGTTTCGTTTTTTGAAGCACCTGTTCCAAATGAGATTAGGTTTATTAATATTAATGGTATAATAACTGAAACAAAAATTATTTTTCTCATTTATTATCCTCATGTCGATCTAATTTGAATATCTTGTGTAGTTAATAAAGTATATATGAATTACAGCAATACTTATGAGCAGTAATTTTTGGAGTATTAATATACTATACTTTTTATAGGTCAATGCTATTTTTGCTGTTTGGTAAGAATATCTTTAAGCTTGTTTTTTTTCTTTGAAAGGTTTCTCAGATGAAAATTTATAATTTTATTATAATCCAGTTCTCCCTGAATTATTGAATACCTTTCAGATTCCATTTTACCAAGGTCTGTGGTTATGCGGAATTTGCTTGCATTGTTTGCATACTTTTTTGCCTTCACCCAGTAGGGCATGGCTTCTTTGTAGAAACTTTCTGCAATATCCAGGCTTTCGTTGATCTCCTTTGCAAAGTCGGCATTAAAAAAGTAGATTTTTCTCTTGTCATAACGGGCACCTATCTTTAAATAATTTCTCATTATCAATAGGTTTATGTGCATAAACAGTAGGTTGCGGTATTTGCGGTATTCAATTTCAGTTTCAACTTTGACCAGAGCCATTGATGGATGGCGAAACCTGCAGTTCAGGGCGGTTTTTAACCGTGCAATATTTCTTCTTAATGTATTTTCATTATAATACTGTTTCATTCCATAGAGTTCATAATAATCTTCAAGAAAATGTGGTACCGTTTTGTAGTGATGTCTTATTCTTGGTATGTAATCAGAAAAAGGAACATATTTATTTTTCTTTTTCTCAATCGTAAAATAATCATACTGGTAATCCTCTGCTGATAAATGAGAAAATGAAAGAAAAATAATAGTAATAATCAATAATTTATTCAGTTTCATTGTGGTAAGATAATCCCCTTTTCTTCAGTTATCATTATCGGAAACTTTGGGGTATATCTGAAAACATTGGATCTGATTCCGGTAAAAGATTTTTAGTATTTCGGAGTGGTTGATGTGAAGGATAATGGAAAACAGGTAAAGATTATTAAAATAGCCTTGACAAAGTTATTTTGAAATATTTTTTTATTTTAAACTGTATTGCACATTCAAGTAAATTGACAGTGGTTTTGAAATAATGAATTATCCCGGAGATATTGATGTATCCAATAATATTTAACTATAAGTTTATTACAATCGGAAGCTACGGATTAATGCTTGGCATTACATTTTATTGTTGTTTTCTCTTTGTTGAAAAAGAATTTATTCGCATTGGCCTAAATTCAGAGTTTGCCTATAAAATAATGCTTACAGTAATTCCAAGTGCAATAATCGGAGCAAAGCTCTTTCATATATTAGAAAACCTCACAGATTTTTTCAAGAATCCCATTGGAATGATTTTTTCCGGTGCCGGGTTAACTGTATATGGAGGCGTTGTTTTCACAATTCTAATGCTTCTCATAGTTATTAAGAAAAACAAACAGGATATTTTGTATATATTGGATATTCTAACTCCCATACTGGCATTTGGATATGGCCTTGGAAGATTTTCCTGTCACCTTGCCGGTGATGGATGTTTTGGGATTAAAACAGATTCATTTCTCGGCGTTTCATATCCCAATGGAATCGTCCCCAGTACTGATATGGTTTTCCCCACCCCTCTTTTTGAATCATTTGTTTCCCTTCTAATCTGTGTCTTTCTTTTATATTACAGGAAAAGAGAATTTCAACAGGGAATGATCTTTTTCACGTATTTAATACTAAACGGAATTTCAAGATTTCTTGTGGAGTTTGTCAGGGTAAATCCAAAGGGCATGCTTGGCCTTAGCAGCGCTCAATTTGTCGGTATAATGTTTATATTAACAGGTATTATGGGAATTGTTCTGGTTCAGAAAAAGAAAAGATTTTCCTTGTAAAATTTGCCCTGGTAACTAATCAAATGCTGAATTTCAAAAAAGGATTTTTTTAATGGAAGAAAGAGAGCACTGGAAAAACCGATCAATTTTTATAATGGCTGCAGTAGGTTCTGCAATTGGCCTGGGGAATATGTGGCGCTTTCCATATATTGCCGCGCAAAATGGAGGAGGTGCTTTTTTTGTACCTTATTTTATTGCCCTTATGACTGCGGGTATTCCCATCATGATCGTTGAGTACGGTCTTGGTATAAGGTCACAGTCTTCGGCAAATATTGCCTTGGGTTCCATAAAAAGGCCATTGCGCTTTGTGGGCTGGTTTGCCATTCTTGGTGCCTTTGGTATCAATATATATTATTGCATGGTAATGGGTTGGACATGGAATTACCTTTTTACAATTTTTGATATTTCCTCCTGGGCTTCAAATATTGCAAACAGCCAGAACTATTTTTTTAATGATATTTTACATAAATCGTCAGGGCCCTGGGATTTTGTCAAAATTCACTGGAATCTTCTTATAGGCCTCTTTGTTACATGGTTAGTCATCTGGTATATCATCAGGGGAGGCTTAAAGAATGTGGGAAAGGTTTTACTTTTTTTAGTCCCCATTCCGGTGGTGCTCGTTTTAATCCTTGTTGTAAGGGGACTAACTCTTGAAG
>JBHPHB010000214.1:0-3164 GCA_042569985.1 Spirochaetota bacterium
CAAAATGCCCTACGAAGAGGCTGTTGATATTTGACTTAAATTCCTAATTAATCCTTGTTGAACCAGTACCAAAAAATTAGAATAATATTCCATAGGAGAAATATCATGGCAAGAGAAGAAATTCCCGAAAGAAAGGACATCACCCCCGGTGATAAATGGGATTTATCACCACTTTTCAAATCACCTGACCAATGGGAGACATTATATAAAAATCTTGAAAATGAGATTGATAAATATAATTCATTCAGGGGAAAAATGCATGAGTCGGTTGATATTTTTCTTGAAGCAATAGAATTTGATCTTTCCATATCAAGAAACCTTGAAAAGCTCTATGTTTACGCACACCTTAAAAGTGACCAAGACAAATCAAACCAGCACAACCTTGGCCTTCACCAGAGGTCAATGAATCTTTATACAAGGATATCAGAGCTTTCAAGCTTCATTACTCCGGAGATCCAATCATTACCTGATAAAATCATTAAGGAATACCTCAAAGATAAAAGACTTAAGGATTACAGTTTTCTTTTAGAAAAAATTCTCAGGCTAAAACCGCATACACTCAGCCTGGAAATTGAACAGGTACTTGCAATGTCTTCTGAAATGGCAGCGGCACCATCAGAGATTTTCAGCCAGCTTGATAATGTTGACCTTAAATTCGGTACAGTGAAGGACGAAAAGGGAAAGGAAGTTGAACTAAGTCATGGAAATTTCAGTACTTTCCTTATAAACCCATCAAGGGAAGTAAGAAAAAATGTATTCAAACAATACTATAGTGCTTACAACAGCCACAAACACACCATTTCAGCTGCACTGCCCTACTCAATAAAAAAGGACTCCTTTTATTCAAAGGTAAGAAAATTTGAAAGCACCATTCAGTCTGCCCTATTTTCAGATAATGTGCCGGTGAAGGTTTACGATAACCTCATTGACACAGTAAAGCAAAACCTGCCGCCGCTGTTTAAATATTTCGATTTCAGAAAGAAAATCCTCGGGTTGGATGAACTTCACTTTTATGATACATATGTACCCATTGTCCCAGAAGTTGATTTCAAAATGCCCTACGAAGAGGCTGTTGATATTTGCGTAAATGCCCTTTCTCCCCTTGGAGAAGAATATACAGCCATTCTCAGGGAAGGCCTCCTTGGAGGGTGGGTAGACAGGTTCGAAAACAAAGGTAAGAGAAGCGGTGCATACTCATCGGGATGTTATGACTCACCGCCTTATATTCTGATGAACTACGAGGACAGAAACATAAATAGCATCTATACCTTAATACATGAAGCAGGGCATTCCATGCATTCATACTACTCAAAGAAAAATCAACCCTATCATAATCACAGCTATACAATATTTGTGGCAGAAGTTGCATCAACTTTTAACGAAACCCTTTTAAGCAGCCATTTAATAAAACACTACAAAAACGACAAAAAGATGGTTACCTTTATACTGAACAGGGAGATTGATAACATAAGGTCAACCCTTTACAGGCAAACAATGTTTGCGGAATTTGAAAAGATAACCCATAATATTATTAAGCGCAATGAACCTCTTACCCTGGATGTTTTAACTGATACTTACAAAACTTTGCTGGAAACCTATTTCGGCAACACAATGGTTATTGATGATGAACTTCATCTTGAATGCCTCAGGATACCGCACTTCTACTCATCCTTCTATGTATATAAATACGCAACAGGTATTTGCGCTGCCATTGCCCTTGCGAAAGAGGTACTTAATGAATCATCCAAAGGCGAAGACAGTAACTCAAAAAATACTTACATTGACTTCCTGAAAATGGGAGGGAGCAAGTTCCCCATTGATGAACTGAAAACTGCCGGGGTTGACATGAACAGTCCCAAGCCGGTTAAGGATGCCCTGGAACACTTCAGCAAACTGGTGGATGAATTGGCCGAGTCATTCTGATTTAGAATCAAGAAGTATCATGGTTAAGCAAAAAAAAATATTATTCATAATAGTTTTTCTTTCATTATTCTGTTTTGTGGGCAGGGGTAAACTAAATACACAGCCCCATTTGAGAAAAAACTTATTTTACTATTCTGCAGGTAGAAATAATGTCCCCGCCGGCAATTACAGGCTCATCAGGTCAAATGGCAAAGTAACACAGGTCCTGGAATTAAGGTACAGCGGGATAATAATTGTCTATACCGATCTTGATAATAGTCAAAAAGGCAGGATAAAAGTTTCAGCATATGACAGGGTTAAATGCCGTACCATTGAATTCAAAAAAATCAGACAATACGAGTTGAACGGTATTGTGGAAAACATTTTACTAAAGGGGAACACCAAAATAAATGCATCACACAAATATGCCGGACTGGAAAGTTATCTTGAAAAGGCTAAAGATAACAGGGCAAGCCTGACTAAAATTGGATCAACTTTTCATCTAAGCATAATGAAAAATAAAGAAGTTGCCTCAAAGATGACAATAGACTTTATCCGGAGAAACCTCATTATCAGAAATAAATTTACCGACGAGATAACATATCCCGTTATTATAAAAGAAACAGGTGACCCCCTGATATATGGAATAATAAAAAAGTATGCCTATGAATTTTACAGGATGGCAAAAAAGAAATGAGCCCTTACTGTCATTAGCCTCTATTGATCCAGGGGATAGGAAATTTTACAGCTTACCCTGCTTTCAGGTGTGTCTTTGGATCCTAAAGAATCGGTTATATTAAACATGGAAATATCGCCCCCCTGTTTATTAATAATCTGCTTAACAAGGGTAAGGCCCAGGCCAAAATCGAGGGTCTTGTAATCTTCAAATACAAAGTTGTTTATCCTGTAAAAAGGTTCAAATATGAGATTCTCATATTCAGCAGGTATTCCAATTATGTCTTTACTTAAAGAATTGGGCTTGTTTATTACAGAAATTTCATATTTATCATCATCGGCAGATAAAATAATTAAAATGTCCGTATCTGCTTCGGAAAACTTCATTGAGTTCACCAGGACCTCGGACATTGCCTTTTGAAAGTATTCCCGATTAATATTAATAAACCTTTTATTATAATCAGAGCAAATTTCTGAAACTATGATATTATGCCCGTTAATTTTTGCCAGCCAGTCCAATTCCTCCACAATCCCATTAATAAGCTCGTAAACCTCACCAAAGGAAGTCTTTTCAGTTTCAATTGGAT
>JBHPHB010000215.1:0-3127 GCA_042569985.1 Spirochaetota bacterium
ATATATATCAGGGTATTCAGCGATAATTGAATAAAATCACTCACCATGCCTCATAATTAGCTTTTTATCATTACATACATGAGAAAAAAATTATTGGCTAAGAATTATAAGAAAAAAATTATAAGGCTTCATTCTTATTGATATACAGGGATAGAAATATTGGAACTTAAAAGACAGCTGGGAATGAAAACTGCAACTTTGATTGTTGTGGCAAGCATGATAGGGACGGGAATTTTTATAACCACGGGTACTGTCCTCGGGATGACATTTAATGCAAAAACAATCCTCATACTGTGGGTTATTGGGGGGATTGTGGCCATAACAGGCTCTCTTTGCTATGCTGAACTTGCAACCATGTGGCCCCATGTTGGCGGCGAATATATTTATCTAAAAAAGATCTTCGGTTTACTTCCGTCATTTTTAACCGGTTGGATATCGTTGGTGGTGGGCTTTTCGGCATCCATTGCCACAAGCGCAATTACCTTTGTTGATTATATTGACCAGTTTTATCAAAGTGCCTTCGGAGTAACTGCCCAGGCGAGCATTTTTGCAAGCCCCTGGCTCCAGAAGAGTATTGCCGCGGGAATTATCCTGTTGTTGGGTGCAGTGCATATCCATGGTGTTAAATCGGGAAGCAGAATCCAAAACGGTTTGACTGTATTAAAACTTTTAATAGTAGTTACTTTAATTGGTTTTGGCCTTTATTTTGCAGATTGGAGCCAGGCAGGCCGGTTAATTGCAGAATATACTCCACCGGCGAATTCGGCGGAAGTGGACATTTCGGTAATCGGGCTTACATTGTTAATTATTATGTTTTCTTTTTCCGGATGGAATGGTGCGTCTTACATTGCCGGGGAGATAAAGAATCCCGAAAAATATTTACCCAAGGCATTGTTATTTGGTACTCTTCTAACTTTGACAGTATATCTTCTTCTCAATGTTGTATTTCTCATGTCTGCTCCGGGAAGCGTAATTATGGGTAAAGAGGCTATCGGGGCAATTTCAACCCAGAATTTGTTTGGCAAGGATGCGTCAAACTTTTATACACTGGGTATTGCCGTAATACTCCTTTCATCTATTTCTGTTCAGATGATGATTGGGCCAAGGGTTTATTTTGCAATGGCAAAAGATAAAATGATCTTCAAAATGCTCAGCAGGATAAATCCAAGATTTCATAGCCCTTCAATATCCATTGTTATTCAGATTCTTCTCGCTATCCTTTATGTTTATATTGGAAACGCCAAAACCCTCATGGAATATATGGGTTTTTCCCTGAGTATATTTCCTGTCCTCACGGTAATAGGGCTTATGTATATGCGTTATAAGCATCCCGAAATACACCGTCCCTACAAAGTACCCTTTTATCCCTGGGTACCTTTGATATTTATCATTCTTTCAGTGGGGATGATGATAGCGGCATTGCTTGCATGGACAAACACCTGTAAAGTTGCAATCATTGTTGTTCTTGCCGGTATTCCTGTATTCTATCTCTGGCGGAAGTTTGCAAATTCAAAGGATGACGATATACAATCGGAATAATCCTGATTTTTGCCGTAAAATATATTTTTTTCTTCCCAGCAAGACGTTCATAATATTATGATGGCAATCATATTATATCTCTTTAAATTTGTTTAATTACCCTCATGAAAAATATTAAATTAATACATTTTCTTCCTTTTCTGTTTGCACTATTAATTCTTTTTTCTGCACCGGGCTGCAGGGAAAAGCCATCTCCTCATTACTGTGAGAAATCAGAAGTCACAGACGGTATGGTGAAAGATGATTATTGCCGGTTGAAAATGTCTGTTGAAAAACAATATAAAGGCTATAAAGATCTAAAAGAACTGAGTGAAAAACTTGGACACCGCATGACAGGCAGCAAAAACGGCAAACTTGCTGAACAATTCATATTTAACAGGCTTAAATCCTTTGGCTACAGGGTGAGATACCTTCCCTTTAAAATGAATTTATGGTCAAGGAGGTTTGCTTCATTAAAAATATATATGCCCGGCTTAAGTAATGCCCTTAATACCGTTTCCATGGCATATACCCCGGTTTTTTCTGATATAAAAGCCAGGCTTGTTGATGGGGGTAATGGGCTTGAGGCTGATTTTGAAGCCGTAAAACTGGAAGTTAAGGGAAGCATAGTGCTTGTTAACCTATCGCTTATGGACATAACAAAGAAAGAAAAGGAAGAAAAAAATATAAGCAATATTCATCGCAGTGATAAAGCAATACTGGCGGAAAAGTATGGTGCTGTGGGGATTATTTTTGTAAATAAACATTATGGCGGTGTATTGTCAACAGGTACTGTCTCAAAAAGCGATAAGCTCATTTCAATACCGGCAGTTTGTATAACCGTTGAAGATGCACAGAATGTTCGTTCATTATTAGAAATGGGCCAGGTTATTGAGGCACGCCTGCATGTTAAGAACAGGACGGAGAAAATTAAAGCAAGAAATATTATTGCTGTCATCAAAGGTAAGGAGAAGCCCGGAGAAAGGATAATAATTGGGGGCCACCTGGATACCTGGGACCTTGGACAGGGAGCTATTGATAATGGTATAGGTTCTTTTGCGGTCCTGGATATTGCAAGGGCATTTAAAGGGGCGAAGATATGGCCCGGAAGAACAGTTGAGTTTATTTTCTGGATGGGTGAAGAACATGGCTTGAAAGGGTCAAGGGCATTTGTGAAAAATGAAATTAAGAAAAACACAATAGATAGCATTAAATATTATATCAACGTTGATATGCAGGCAAACCCTCTTGGTTTTGATGTGGAAGGCCTTGAAAACATGGAAGAGTACTTTTTAGATATAGGTGAAAAGATCAGGTCAAGGGGTATTGATTTTAAAAACTTAATAAGAAATGAGGTATCCGGTGCTTCGGATAATGTGCCCTTTGCAGAGCAGGGAATACCTGTTTTACAGATGATTAGTGGTTTAAAGCCCCATGTATACAGGTATTATCATTCAACCAGGGATAATATTGACCTTGTCAATATTGACCACATGAAAAAGTCTTCGCTCATAATGGGATTGGCCCTGTATGAGCTTTCAAATGATAAGAATTTAAATGTTAGTGAAATTGGGAAGAAGTAGGCAGGGGTTTAGATCAAATAAAATAT
>JBHPHB010000216.1:0-3037 GCA_042569985.1 Spirochaetota bacterium
AGGTGGCAAAGAGAAACCTGGAAAGGGCTAAACTTTTTCCTGGAGTAACACTGGGTTTTGATTATAAAATACGCCAGTCTATACCGGGTAAGGATAAGGGAGATGATTTTATTTCCTTAAAGGCATCTATTCCCATACCGGTATATTTTTTCTTAAAGGAAAAGAACAGGATAAAAGCTGCCATCAACATGGAAAAGGTATTAAAAAAAATATTGGAAGATGTGAAGAATAGCCTGACATCTTCATGGTCGGGCACAAACAGTAAACACAATAAGCTCCTGGTTGTTTATCTTGATTTTGAAAGGGCTATTTTGCCCGGTTATAAGGCAGTGTATGAGTCGCAGATTGCTGCTCTTGCCTCCGGTTCTGTTACGCTTCTCGATGTTCTCGATGCCTACAGGTTATTGTTAAATACATCCCTTGAAAGAGCCCGTATATACAGAGACCTGATGATTAGTAAATCAAAGCTAAATTATCTATTATACAGTTTTTCCAAAATTGATGAGAAAAACCGGAATTCAATGGAGAAGTAATATGGAATCAAAAAAGAAAAGTAATAATTTATCATTTCATGGCGGTATCCTTGTGGTTTTCCTTATGATTGTAAGTGTGTCAATTGCAGACCTTTCATGCAGCAAGGATAAAAAAATATCCAGGGACGAGGGATATTATACCTGTTCAATGCATCCCCAGGTTATTCAACAGGAGCCCGGGAAGTGCCCCATCTGTTTTATGAATTTGACCTTTGTGCCTGCAAGTAAAAAGGATAAGAAAAAGGACAAACACTCCCAGGGAGATGGCGAAAAGAAAGACGAAAAACATAATGTTCAACCTAAAGATTTACCGGATAATAATAAAAAACATTTCAAGTTTTCCCTGGCTGACCATCTTTTACATAATGCTAAAGTCTATACGGTCCCGGCAAAGAAGATGGATTTTATATATAAGAATACCTATTCGGGTATGGTTTCTTATAATGAAGATCCGGACCAGCTGGTTGTTGTAAGTACAAAGTATGACGGATGGATAGAAAAGCTTTATGTTTCAAAGGAGGGCCAGAGGGTTAAGAAGGGCAATGCACTAATTGGCATATATAGCCAGAAAATCCTTGCTGCCAAGGAAGAGTATATTACAATTTATAATTCTATAAAAAATCTTTATCTAACAAAGGGAAAAAGCCTGGAAGATTTTCATAAAGATAAATCACTTATTGCATCCAGGAGTAAACTCATGTATCTTGATGTTCCCGTATCTCAAATAAACCAGCTGGAAAAGACAGGCATTGCAAAAAGACGAACTTATTTCTACTCACCAATTAGCGGGATCGTGGTAAAGAAGAAGGTCCTCCAGGGTGCCTTTATAAAATCGGGCCAGGAAATTTTTCGAATTGCCAATCTTAGCAAGCTGTGGATATTTTTTCATATTTTTGAAAAGGACTTATCATTTGTAAAAAAGGGGCAGAGGGTTAATGTAATAACTACTGCATATCCAGGTAAAAAGTTTTCTGGCAAAATTGATCTGATTTATCCTGAATTTAATAAAAAGACACGTGATGTAAAGGTTCGTGTTATCGGGTCAAATAGAAACATGCTCCTGAAGCCCGGAATGTATGTTAAGGTTGATGTTTCATCAAAGATTTATAAGAAGATAATAATTCCCGATGTTTCCATTATCTATTCAGGTGACAGGAATTACATATTTGTGTCGCTGGGAGACGGTGAATTTGAGGTTAGGCCTGTAACGGTTTACGCGCGATCAGATGGGAAAGCAGTTATTGCCAGTGGACTGAAGGAAAATGAACTAGTTGTTGCCAACGGACAGTTTTTGCTTGATTCTGAAGCATCATTAAAAGAGGCTCTGCAGAAGGGGCAGATGACAGGGCATCAGCATTAAGGGAATTTTATTTTAGTATTAACCGGAGCAGCTAATGAAAAGAGTCATTGAATGGTGTATTGAAAACAGATTGCTTGTTATAATATTTGTCGTTGCATTAACTATCCTTGGAATATGGAGCTTTGTCCAAATAAAGAAAGATGCAATACCGGACCTTTCCGATACACAGGTAATTATTCAGGCTACATATAAGGGACAACCGCCACAGGTAGTTGAAGACCAGGTAACCTATCCACTTACAACAAAAATGCTTTCCGTACCATTTGCAAAAACAGTGCGTGGTTATTCATTTTTCGGATTTAGCTTTGTCTATATCCTCTTTGAGGATGGAACAGATTTGTATTGGGCACGAAGCAGGGTGCTTGAACTTTTAAGCGGTATCCAGGGAAAGCTTCCAAAGGGAGTATCTCTTGAACTTGGCCCTGATGCAACTTCAATCGGCTGGATTTTTCAGTATGCACTGGTTGATACAACTGGAAAATACACACTGGCCGATTTAAGGGACATGCAGGATTTTGTTATTAGCTATGAACTAACCGCTGTCGACGGTGTCAGTGAAGTTGCATCAATAGGCGGATTCAAACGTCAGTTTCAGATAGAGGTTGACCCAAACCTTCTTTACCAGTATAGAATATCCCTGTCACAAATAGAGAGTGCCCTGAAAAAATCCAATGTGGAAATGGGTGCCCGTCTTATACAACAGGCCGAAACCGAATATATGATTCTTGCAAAGGGGTATGTGAAGTCGGTGGAGAACATAAAAAAAATACCCATTCGTTCTTCCGGCGAAGGTGCAGTATTAAGGTTAGAAAACATTGCCCATGTATCAGAGGGGCCCGATATTCGGCGGGGGCTGGCAGATCTGGATGGCAAGGGTGAAGTAGTGGGCGGAATAATCATTATGCGGCAGGGTGAGGACGTGCCCCGCACCATTGAGAAGATCAAAAAGAAACTTGATGATCTGGGTAAGGCACTGCCAAAGGGCGTAAAAATTGAAGTTACCTATGACCGTGGAGAAATAATAGGCCGTGCTATTTCTAACCTTGCATCAAAACTGGCACAGGAGCTTTTAATCGTTGCATTGATCACAATATTCTTTTTGCTCCATTTTAGATCGGCCCTTGTTGCCATAATTATACTACCA
>JBHPHB010000217.1:0-3017 GCA_042569985.1 Spirochaetota bacterium
ACATAAAGGAATGCATGATAGGATGCGACCTGGTCTATCCCATGACAGATATTCGAAACAGCACTGACCATGTTGGCGATCCGGCCCTTGAAGGCAAAATAATCACTTCGGTGACGGGAAGGGATTTTGAAAAAGAACCGCTCCTCAAAATTGGCGAGAGGGTTTTCAATTTACAGAGGGCAATTCTCCTGAGGGAAGGCCGCAGGCCCGAAAAAGATGACCTCCTTCCTGAAGAGTGGCATACAAAACCACTGGAAAGCCATGTTGCCGATCCCGAATGTTTAGCACCCGATAAAAAGGGCAATGCCATTTCCCGGAAAGGGGCAATCATAGACATGGACGGATATAAAAAGATGAGAAAAGAATATTATATACTGAGGGGTTGGGATAAAAACAGCGGGCTACAGACAAGAGAAAAATTAAATGAACTGGGCTTGGGAGATATTACGGCAAGCCTTGATGAAAACGGCTTCATATCAGGCTAAAAATCAGACCGCGGAACATATTATCATGGTTCCATTCGGTCTCTCCATGCCTTATAAGATAAATAATAATGCTTATCTGAAGGTCGTTTTTTATATTCTTTTAACAAATATATTATTTCATTAATCTGTAAAAAAAATCATATGCTTGCCGAAGGACATTTAATTTATCACAAAACAATAATTCTGTTAGAAGCTTAACAGGATGTTAAGCTTTTGCCGATTAAAACAGGCCGACGCCTTTTCGCACATCCTGTCCTGCGTCGCTCGCGAAGCGTCCCGAAGGGCCATTAGAACATCCTGTTCGTCAGATTTTTTACACTGGCAAATCACTGTTATTATATATACCTTAATATTGGGCCCAGACGGCGACCCACAGGATGTCGTTAGCTCCCCCGCTATCAATATACCTCAGTAATTAATATATATCCAGTATACTATATAAGGATGTCGTGAGGCGACCCAAGAGGCGCGGGTTTAGAAAGAGGCACTCACTCACTTTGTTCGCTCGTTTGCGGCAACTTTTTGACCGCCCAAAAAGTTGCATAGGTATTTTACTTAAATCTTAACTTCCCATAGGCTCTTATTGGGTACTCCCCTTTCCAGGAATAGCACCTCTTTTATGCCGGGGATATTCGATTTTATTGTTTCTCCAACAGCCTTTTTAAATGCTGCTTCAGCTCCACTAACAACGATTGAATTATTATTAAGGATCATTGGCTCAAGGTCAATAACACACAATTTCCCCGATGATACATTATCATGTATCCAGACTTTTCTTACAAAAGGTGTAACAGGTATTATAATAGCTGTATTCTGGAAACTGGAGCCCTCGGCAACCACTTTGAAAAGGAATTTTGCATAGCGCTCCTTGCTTTCAAACTGGGGTACTTCTACTTTTTCCTTAAAAACAGATTTACCTTTTATGTCGGGGTAGTAAACATCAATTTTATTCTTTCCCGACAATACAGGTAATGCCGGTACAATGTCCAGGACATTCTTCTGTGTAATATAGCAGAACATAATATAATCAAGAAAAAATATTGAAGAAAGAAGAAGTATAAAAAAACGCCTTCTTTCCCTGCCGTCACTTGCTACCCTTTGCTTAAAACCGGCAATCCAAACTTTAATGTTTATCTTCATTAATCCTCACACTTATGCATTAAAAATACACTTTTCAGTGATAGCCCAAAGCAGATCAAGTATTTTTTTGCCTATCTCAATCTTATTATTCTATTGTATTTCCTGATAAATACAACTATTCCGTGAGTAATTCCCCTGGCAATATTTCGGAGGTTTTTCTTTTTTCTGAGATATCTTAAATCCCCGGGATTTGTTATATATCCAACCTCAACTAATGACGCCGGCATCAATACACCTCTGAGAACAAAAAAATCCGCCTTCTTAACACCCCTTGATTTTAAACTCACCATATTCCTCCTCATACCCCTCTGGACAGAATTGGCCAGCAATGAGCTTTCCTTCTGGATCTGGGTGGTAATCATCATGGCTTCAACATAATCAACGTCCCTGAAATACTTTTTGCCCCTGCCCTTTTTCTCTTCAAGGACGATTACATTATTTTCAAGGGCCGCGGTATTCCTTGCTTCCTCGTTTGTTGGGTTCTGTGACAGGAAATATGTTTCAAAACCTGAAATTCTTTTTGAAATTGAGGCATTCACATGAATACTTAAAAATATTCCATTTCTTCCCTTTTTCAAATACCTGTTGGCATAATCTGTGCGCCATGAAAGTTCGGCAAACCTGTCGGAACTCCTGGTAATCCTTATTCTCATTGAAGGCAATCTTTTGCGCAGATAATACTTTATGTACCTGGCAATTTTAAATGCTATATGCTTTTCCTTAACGCCACCCTTCCCAATTGCCCCGGGGTCTTTTCCCCCATGGCCGGGGTCTATGATGATAAAACCTATCCTGTCCTTACCCTTACCCATTCTTTTATATGTGACTTTTTCATGGTCAATCTTTCTTAATTGAATATCGAGAGAGTATCTCTTTCTCGTTATAGAAGAACCGCGATAGAACCTTTCAATAATATTCTTAGTCATATGAAAGGGCAGTAAAACCTCGCCGTTTTTCCTTACAATTGGGTAGCCCGATTTATACAGCCTCCCGTCAATGAGAATTAATGAATAACCGGTGCGGTATACAGCATTGTGATTTCTATAGTAGATCCTCCCGCTGTTTGAAACAATATCAAATGTACTGTCAATATTTAGTTTTTTGACAATATCATATAATGATATATATTCCTTATTCTTAAAGCGTTTTACAGAAAGGTCTACTGCCTTCAGTGAAGTCCCCAAAAATAATATTAACATAATTGGGAGAATCGGCTTGATAATATTTCTTCTAATCAAAATATAACCTTAAATAAAAACAATAGAATATTGCAATTAAAATTCATGACAATAATCTTTTAAAATTTCGTATGCTCATTTTTTACATTAGGGAAGCGAGAAAAATTGACTGGTTATTTCTATAATTTTTCAATATAACGTCAAGTTTTAATTT
>JBHPHB010000218.1:0-2931 GCA_042569985.1 Spirochaetota bacterium
CCTTGGTTAATTTTAAGTAATAGGGATATAGATCTTTTAGTGGAATTATGCTCTTTTCCATTTTTAAATTTAAATTCTGTGCTTTTGTAACTTCATTAACTTCTCCTGAAAGATATATCCACTTATTGCCCCTGAATTGTATACCCAGGTGATTTAGTTTCAAATAATCCTTTGCTGGGTTGTAATTCATGTCATAAGAAACCAGAAAATCCAATGGTGCCAGATATATGTTTTTAAGCCTAACGGGAGTTTTGTATGTGCCAAACTTGAAATGACTGTTGAACTTTGGAGTGCCTTTGTCATTTTCGAAAATTAGTTTCCATGTAAGCTTCAATGCCGGTTTACCTTTGCATATAATGTAAATAAGATAAACAATGACATGAAAATTAAAAGTAAGGCCTTCCATGGAAGCGTTTAATTTTGAACCCTTTGCATATACTCTTAAATCATCTAAAATAAATTTTAAAAGAAATTCAATTGAAATGGGTAGTGAAATTTCATCGCCTTCTTCTTTATCCTCTTCTTTCTTTTCTTTTTTTATTTTATCTTTTCCAGGTTTGCCCGGTTTCATTAATCGGGCTGCATTCCAATGGCCGTCTTTTTCAGTGAGGTAGATCCTGGGTTTATAAATTCCAATTTCCGGGAATCTTATATTGCCGATAAATATTGGGAAAAGGCCGTATTTAAACACAAGCTTTTCTATTTCTACAAAAGTTGAATTATTGAATTCGGGCCCATTTTTAATCAGTATATTCTCCATTGTAAATCCGCTGTATGGGCTAAACTCTTTAACCTTAAGTGATATTTTGCCATTTGACATTTCGTTAAAATTTGTTGTTATCAGGGTTTCAACTTTTTGTGGTGTAAGATAAAATTTCAGGAATATAAGGGAGATAATAACGAGTATAATGATAAGTGCCGGAATTCTCAGGAATAAAGTCTTGGCCAGTTGAATTGAGATACGTTTAGACAGACTGTTTGATTTCTTTTTTAATTGTTTTTTTGGCTTATCTTTTTTAGTGGTCTTTCTTATTGCCGCTTTTTCCTTTGTTTTTTTTGGTTTTATTTTACTTTTTGAAGGCTTGCCATCTTTTTTATCTTCATGTTTTTCAATACTTTTTAAAACCTTTTTCTTACTTTTCTCAATGCTCTTTTTATGTGTTTTTTTCTTTGACATGGCTTAACCTTATATTGAAATTTTTTTTAATAGAGTATCATATAATATTTGATATAATTTTTCAAGTATATTTTATGCATTGTGTATTCTTAATTATAAGATTGATAAATTGAAAATTACCTCCTGCATTATATATAAATAATAATAACTGAGAAATATAATCTATTTTTTTCAAGTTAAATTTCAGTGTCATTTTTAATAAAAGAGTTGAAGAATATTGAGATTTTTCATAAAATCTCCGATATTCGATATCGATTACAATAATATTGTTATCATCTTTTAAGTTAGCATTTTCAATTGTATTTTAGTAATATACTCATATGGGGGCTAATATGAAGCAAAATCGAAAATCATGGATATATATATGCATGTATTGTTTATTATTTCTCATAGTTTTTGGATGCGGAAGGGGAGCTGTTAAAATTGATTATAAGAGCAAATGGAATTTGACGAATAAGCAGAGAAGGAAGTATTTAAATTATTATTCTCCCATTATTCTTAAACGGTCATATGAAAACATGAAGAAAAGAGCCGGTTATGACTGGATAACAAATTATTATTTTGACGGTGATTCTGATTTTACAAATAATAAATTCAACTGGGAAAATGAACTAATTAAATTTATTAATACAGATGAAAATAGTAATTGGAAAATACGCCCAACTTTATATACATCAATAATTGAATTTATCCAAAACGAAAAGAAAAGTGTCATACTCCTGTATCATGTATATCATGCAATGCAGCATAAACATATCCATGATTGGGAGCGTATTGAGATCCGTGTTGACGGGCTCAGGGGTGATCCGGGCCATGGAGAGAAGATTAACTATGTCGTAATTACCCGCCACAGTAATCATGATGGCCGCAGTTATCCCAGTAGTGAACTTAAATTTCATAAAACTAAAAATGGAAAGCACGTGCTGATATTCCAGGCTGAATGGTCAAGGACAAGAAAAAGCCCCATAAGAAAAGCAGAGCTTCACTTTGTAAAGGACGACGTCCAGGATATTGTACAAAGTGGTAATGCAAAAGTTAAGATTAGTGGAATATTCTGGAGAAAATCATTCCATTACGTATTTGTTAACAAGGCAGATAAAGAAGCATGTAAGTTCTGGAAAGCAAAAAACATAAATAAAAGTAGTTCATCAAAAATGGTTTCAGGTGTATCCCTGCAGCCGGTGAAGATGAAAAAAGTTAAAAGGGCGAAGTATGAACTGCAGGATATTGCCGATATATTGCCTACCCATTTAAAATTTGAATCAATCGATAATGGCAACTGGAAAGGAAAGCCAATTAAAATATTATTGGAGTTTTCAAGTTTTTTTTATAGCTCTGCCATTTATAAAAAGTATCGTGATGAATTATATTTTCAGTGGTTTTATCCAAGATCAATAGATATGAATAATAAGAATGAAAAGAAAGACGGCTATCCCAAAAAACACTGGTTCTGGGGAGCATATAAGTTTAACCGAAAGGGAAATTTTTATCACCAGGCATTTAAAAGAGGGGTTCCAAAGAGCCGGAATGGAAGGCGCCATGAAGCAAGCGGTTTTAAGAACAGTGTGGGCCGTTTCTGGTGGCAACATGATTATTTCGCGCATGACGGTAAAAAGGGAAATGGTAAAATAAGCGGAGAAAAGGGTGCCTGGCTGCCGGCAAAATGGTATACCGAGAAAGAAGGCGGATTCGATGGCAGGTGGGTAAAGCTTTTTAAAGATTGATGCGTTATTCCAATTTTATCTATATAAAGA
>JBHPHB010000219.1:0-2919 GCA_042569985.1 Spirochaetota bacterium
CTCTATAAAGAAGCATGCAGCAAGACAACGCTTCATTATTTAGTGTACATAAAATAAAGGGAGGGATTTTATGGCCATTGTTAAGGTAGACGGAGTTAATCCGGCAAAACAGGCTCTTTCAGATAAGTTAAAAGAATATACAGATGCTGTAACCAAAACAGATGTATTAAACAAAGAAAAAGCCAGCCCCATGAGACAGCTAAAAGAGCAAGTTGACAAAAATAACCTGGAAGATACTAACAAGGGCGGCAAGATTAATTTCACCGCATAAAAATTTCGCTTGAAGATTTTTTTGTAGTCAATTCCCAATTAAATATTGATAATATTCATTTGGAAGGTTTCCATGATCTAACCTCCAATTTTAGACATTACCCTGGTTCCGTTTAGCTTAACACATCCCCCATCATGAGAATAGCAATCAAGGTTATGCCCTTCATGTTTTGAATCAATTGCATCCCTAATAATTTCTTTAAGCTTGTCCAATCCAATTCCATTCCTCATTGGTGTTTTTAGATCGTGCTCATCAGAAGAATGCAGGCATGTTTTAAGATGTCCGTCTGAAGTTAGCCTAAGCCTGTTACAGGATGAACAGAATTTATGTGTCATGGGCGGTATTATTCCAATCTTTAAGTTATACTTTTCCTTGTAAATAAATCGATACATCAGGGCAACATTAGTATCAATGCTTTCATTTCTTTTTAATTTGCCCCTTGTTTCGAAAGTTTCAATTAATTTCTTAGCAGGTATAAATTTTAAAGAATCTGTTTCATCGGTAAAGGGCATCTTCTCAATAAACCTCAAAATCAAATCCCTGTCTTTAATGTATTCAAGAAAATCATCAATCTCATCTAAAGTTTCTTCAAAAAGTACAGTATTTATCTTAATATTAAAGCAATCCATGTCAAGAGCAGAATCAATGTTCTCTAAAACCTCGTTGAAGGAATCTCTACCGGTCAAAGTTTCATACCTTCCCCTGGAAAGTGTATCAAGGCTGATATTAATTTTATTAACCTTCAAACTGCGAAGATCTTCGAGGTACTTACCTAATAGTATGCCATTACTTGTAAGAGCCAGTTTAACATGGGGAAATAATTTTCTTGTATTCGAAATTATGTCCATAAAATTTTTCCGCAAAAGAGGTTCCCCACCCGTAAATCTAATCTTATCAATGCCCATCTCTACAAAAACTTTTATCAATTCTACAAATTCTTCATTTCTTAAAATTTCATTATGTGTTAAAAGTACAACTCCCTCCGGCGGCATGCAGTACTTGCACCTGAGATTGCATTTATCGGTTATTGACACCCTGAGGTAATTATGTTTTCTTAAAAAGTTATCCGTTAGCACTTTTATATCCTCACATTATATTTCAAAGATAAACTATCTTCATTATTCACGTTTGACCTGCCATAGGATAGCTCAAATTTGGAATTTGAAATATCATTTATATCATTAACTGCTTTATAATTTATTATCAAGGGAGAAGCAGCAAACAATAACTGATATAAAAATTCTCTTATTATTTTTATGTACATATGCTTTTCTGATAATATAGCTTCCCGGTTACCTTTCTTTTGTATTAACAAAGGTCAAAAAATTTTTTCTGAAATATCTATTACCCGGTTCAATTAAACATGCAATAGAATACATCTGAAACGCTTGGTCCCTTTTGCCAGAGAGTTCACAAACAACACCGAGGTTATTAAATATTGCACCACTTTCCATATCAGGTAATTTATCATTATTTCCAATAAGATCTTTACCGGTCTTTTCTTTTATTATATCCCTGAATAGTATCTCTGCTTCAATATATTTGCCATCAAGTGCAAGCCTCACTCCCCTGTTGTTAATCTTTGACAAAACAGAGAAGTCGCAAATCTTCGCAAGAAACTTTTCCCTGTACATTCTTTTATAGCTGATTTTATTTGTCTTCTTTTCTGTCAATAATCTTTTATCAACAGTCTTTTCCGAAAGCATTACCCTTTGTGAAATACTTATTTGCCTGTAGGAATAGCATGAGATGAACAAAAGGGAAAAAACTAATAGCCCGAGCCTGTTAATTAATATATTCATAGATTTAATTATGTAAACAAAGGTCTCCCTTTTTTCTTTTCATAAAAGACCCAGGCCATTTCCGCTCCGATTACAAAGATAAAGCATGTATACCAAATCCAGATCATTAAAATTACAATAGTTGACAGGGAACCGAAAATAGATGAGTAGTCATTTATTTCTGTTATATAATATGAGAAAATAACCTTCACTATCTCGTAGCTAATAGATGCAAAAAGGGCGCCTTTAAAAATTGATATATTATCAAGCATCTTTGGCGGAACGAAACGGTATATTAAAAATATCAAAACAGAATTTACAATTAATGTTGTTGCTGAAGAAAGAAGAAGCGGTATCTGTACAACCCTCAGCAAAAAACTCTGTACAAACTGAATATTATTCAGGTTGCTCTGAATCATGTTTACTATATCACTATTCTTTATTATTGCCAGGAAGTTTGTAAGAAGTGTTAATGCCACAACAATAATCCCAAGGCCAATAATTATTACGAAATGCCTGATCTTTGCTTTCCAATACTTTCTGCTGCTTGCAACCCTGAATGCCTTTTCCAAAATTCTTTCGACAATATCAAAAACTAGACTGCCCCACCAGAAAAGAAAGGGAAGCCAGATAAGAGCCAGGTATCTTTTATTATAGACAATCTTATCAATTATCCCGATTATTTCCTGAATATTTATTGAAGGCAGTTGGTTCTTAATCTGATTTAAATAAAATGCAGCCATGGCATCGGACCTATAGAAATAGCTTAATATGTATATTATCACAAGAGACGCAGGTATAAAAGATATCAAAAGAAAAAAAGCTATTGCGCACGTTGCAAGTTCACCATCATGCTCGTTATAACTT
>JBHPHB010000220.1:0-2913 GCA_042569985.1 Spirochaetota bacterium
TAAATTGGAACTTCCGGAATAAGAGACATCAGTTCTGACAAACTGCCGCTATGATCAATTTCAGCATGATTTGCTATGACGTAATCAATCTTGCTTAAATCTATTTCCTTTTTAAGGTTTTTAACATATTCTTTTGCATAGGGCTTCCATACAGTATCAATGAGAATATTTTTCTCATCTTTAATTAAATATGAATTATATGTTGATCCCCTGTGAGTTGAATATTCATTGCCATGAAATTTTCTCAATTCCCAGTCAATTTTACCAACCCAGTAAACATTATTTTTAATTTTAATATTCATAAAATCCTCCGGTAATTTTTCTCAGGCCAGCTTAGCCGACTATTTCCGACAAACAACATTAACCTATCACGTAAGAGACTGGCTGTCAATACTATTATTAAAAGCCCGGTATCTCAATTAACGCTGACACATCAAGTGAACCGCCAATATCAACAACTTTTCCTCTCCCTTTCCCATAAAAGAAAAGTGCAGAAATGATTGACAAATCATCCTGAGAAAAATAATTTACTAAAACAAAATTAGAAAAATATACTCAATTATATTTAGGAGGCAAAACATGTCGAATTACGATAAAGATTACGCAAAAGCCCTTGAAGTTGGACGTCCCCCTAATATAGTAAAACTCTTTCCAAACTCCAATGCCCTCATTGTAAGCGGTAAAGCAATAGACAGGGCAATGATGAAAAAGGGAGATACCATAACAATTGCCGGAAACGGAAGGAACAGCTTTGTAATACGGGGAGTCTTAAAGGCAGCGCAGAAGGCAAATGCCGCCGTAATCATTGAAATCGCAAAATCCGAGGGTGGTGCAAGCGCTTACTGCCCCATTAATTACTGGAATATGGCAATGTACGTTGACACAATATGCAACGAACTTGGTATTAAAATCCCCGTTGCAATACATGCAGACCACTATGCAATAAAAAACGATGCAGACCTTGAATCGGCAAAAATTGAAATACCCACAATATTTGACGCAGGTATTACATCAATCGCAATTGACGCATCGCACCTGCCCGATGACAAGAACCTCCTTGCCAGCATTGCAATAAATCCATTCATACCCGCATGGGCCGGGCTGGAAACCGAGGTTGGGGAGATAAAGGGAAAAGAAGGCCTGTCAACACCGGAAGAAGCACTGTTTTTAATCCAGGGGCTCAATGCACACAACATCTTCCCCGACTGGATTGCGCTTAATAACGGCACAACACACGGCATTGAAGCAAGCGAATCCGGTATAAATGTGGAGCTCACAGCCAGCATTCACGATGCCCTGAAAAAGTATAAAATATCCGGAGCCCAGCACGGCACTTCCGGAAACAGCTCCGAGAGGCTCAGGCAGATTGCAAAGAAAACCAGGACAACAAAAGCCAATGTTGCCACGGCCCTTCAGATGGTTTCATGGGGAGTAGAGGTAAACGACTATGGAAATGCCCAGCTTGATGGTGATGGCAATTTTATAAAAGACAGCAGTAAAGGCATTGATGATAAAATGTGGCAGGAAATGGTAGATTATGCAAACGATAAGGGCCTTAAGGGCGGAGACTATAAAAAGCTAAACCTGCCCTTTGAAAATAAACTTACCGGCCTCCCCCGTGAAACAAAGGATAGAATGGTACAGGACGTAGAAGATTTTGTCCATAACATGCTTATAAATGTTCTTAATTCCAGGGATACGGCACCTCTGGCAGTTGAAGCAATTCTTGAAGCCGGGTCATATGACCTGGGTTCTTTGACAGAGCGTATAGATGATCCCGGCGAATGGACAGAAGCCAAAATCATAGAGAAAGCAAAAAGTATGGATACCTATTCCGATGAAGTATCAGATAAGGACTATAGCGATTAAGAATTGAATACATCTGTAGACATTGGTAAACTAAAGCTCAAAAATCCCGTAACCGTTGCGTCGGGCACCGCTGGATATGGTGAAGAATTATGCAACTTCATCGATATTTCACATCTCGGTGCCATTTTCACAAAGGGTCTGTCAATAAAAGAGAGGCCCGGCAATAAGGGCAACAGGATAATGGAAACACCTTCGGGCATGCTCAATTCAATCGGACTTGAAAATGTTGGCATTGATGAATTTATCAGTAAAAAGCTCCCCTTTCTATTGAAAAAAAAAGCCACGGTAATTCCGAATATTGCCGGCCATTCAATAGATGAAAATATTGAGCTATGTAAAGTATTATCGGGTACATCCGGTATTGATGCAGTAGAGCTCAATGTATCCTGTCCAAATGTTAAGGAGGGAGGAATAGCATTCGGCACAGATTTAAAAGTCTTTTCCGATCTTGTAAAAAAAGCCAGGGCCGCAACATCGTGCGCCCTAATTGTAAAATTATCACCTAATGTAACTGATATTACTGAATTTGCACAGGCCGCTGAAGACCTTGGAGCCGATGCAATTTCTGCGGTTAATACATTTTTAGGAATGAAGATAGATATTAAAACCGGAAAGCCCCACTTTAACAATAAAGTAGCTGGTTTAAGCGGGCCCGCAATCCGTCCCCTTGCGGTAAGGGTAATATATCAAATCTACGAAAAAGTAAATATCCCCATAATCGGCCTCGGAGGGATATCCAGCTTTGAGGATATGCTGGAATTCATCATGGCCGGGGCATCGGCTGTATCAATTGGAACAATGGGCATGATAAACCCTCAAATGTCAATTGAGCTTATTGAAAAAGTAAAAGTCTATATGAAATCTCAAAATATTACAGGCATAAATGACATAGTTGGAATTGCCCATTAAGTAAATTTTAAAAACCTTTGAAAACTCAGGTCCATTAGACCCTTAAAATTCCTGCTTGACAAAGAAAGGCTGCCCGAAGTTTCTTGTTATGACAGAACAATAACCCTGGAGTGATAAATGAAATACTGGAACAAC
>JBHPHB010000221.1:0-2905 GCA_042569985.1 Spirochaetota bacterium
GTAAAATATTTGTTGTTATTGTGATTTTCGACTAAACCAGTGAGTAATCAAAGAAAAAAACTTAATCAATGAAGCTTTCGTAGCCTGAATCCATAATAAAAAGGCATGATGTATTCATTCTGCTCACTATATCATGCATTTTGTTGCAGCTTAATTCTCCAGACATCCCGAATATATTCAGATCAGCCTGTGGCGCATCGGCTAAAACGTCAATAAAACTATCTGTCAAAACCTCAACTTCAGTCCGCCTGTTTAACCTTCCATATTCAACAATTGAATTCAATTCTGATAAAACTTTACTTCTTTCTTCTTCCCTGGTTATCGCAGATAAAAGCCTGATATTGCAATTCCAATTTCTTTCAAGCTGCAAAGCCGTTAAGATTGCAAGATTTACATTTGGCGAACCAACCCGGAGCCATAGGTTAATCTTCTTTTTATTTTTAAATCCATCTTCCGGATGAATTGCCAGAATAATTATACCCAGCTTCTCACGGATGGATATGGCAATTAATTCCTCTAACCTGCTATCTTTTGATTTATCTTCACTGATAGTAAGAAAAATAATATTGGGGGGAAAAAACATGCCCTTTATTGTTTGTATGATTATACTAATTCCCTCAATGAAATTGTATGAATCCACAACCGTGGAAGCAATAAAGAGATTTTCCTTTTTAAGGACATCAACTAATTCATCCATTTCATATTTAATTTTGGCAATCTCCCTTTTCTGATCTGACTTTGATGATTTCCCTTCATTACCAAAGAGATTGCCAACAAGTTCTTTCAGCCTATTCTCAATGCCCTTCTTTACAATATTTACAGAAATCAACCTCAGTGTACCGCTTGGTGATATAATATTTTTTATAAAATCCATAATATCATACCATTTTTGCGGATCTTCAACAGGAGCAAGCACATTTGGTTTCCATGACTTCATATGCTGGGGAAGCCTCATGGATGTTTTGACTGCCCACTCTCCAATGGCAGTAAATATACCACTGCGTACATCACCAAATGGTGCTTTTAAATCCCTCTTAACATATAATATATAAATAACAAAAAGTAATAATAATGATACAATAGCAAATACCGGATTAATCAAAAACATTATTACTATGCACCATACAGCTCCAATCAAGGGAATAAAGATGGGGATATTAAATGTAGGCCGAAAAGATGGAATTCCGATAAACTTCTCAATAAAGACCGTAAAGTTTATCATGCTATAGCTAATGAGAAAAAACATTGTTAAGAGACCGGCAATATAGTTTAAATCACCTATGAAAAAACTAATTAAAACCAGCACGCCCGTAAACAGAACGGCATTCCGGGGGTCCCCTCTCTGACTCTGCATAGAAAATATTTTTGATAATGGCAGTACACGATCCTGTGCCAGGGCCTGAAGGATTCTTGGTGAACCAACTATGGAACCTAAAGCAGATGATAGTGTTGCCCCCATAACTCCAATTAAAACAAACCATTTCCACTTAGCCTTTTCCGCCATAATGAGGTTATTAGAAATGAGTTCACCCGTAGAAGCAGCGCCTTCATACCATATAGCAACTGTTATGTAAAGAATAAAGCCCGCAATTACCGCGGATAATATTCCAAAGGGCAAATTCTTTTTAGGATTTTTTAAGTCGCCCGACATGGCCACACCGGCTCCAATACCTGTTACAGCGGGAAAAAATATTGCGAAAACATGCCAGAATTTATCCATTTTTAGATCTGATTTAAATTCAAATATTAAAGGTTGAGAAAAGCTGTAGTCGCTTAGAAAGAATGAAAAAAGTGAAATAAAAATCAACCCCATTATGATGTACTGAACCTTAATCGCCAGGCCTGCTCCAACATACGAAAGGATAAGCAAACATAGTAATACAATAATCATTACTAATATATTGTCATGTCCGGGAAATACAGATACCCATGCTTCACTAAATCCCATAATATAAAGAGAAATACTGAGGGTCTGCGAAATGTACAATGGAATGCCAACGGAACCGCCTATTTCAGGGCCCAAAGAACGTGAAACAAAGGCATAAAATCCACCGGCGCCAACCCGGACATTAGTGGCCATTGTTGCAAGAGACAGTCCCGTGGTAATAGTGGCTATGTGAGATAATATAATTATGAGTAAAGCGCCTGTAATACCCACAGTTCCAACAACCCAGCCAAGCCTGAGGTACATTATAACGCCAAGTATTGTTAATATCGTTGGAGTGAATACTCCTGCAAATGTTCCGAACTTTCTATGTTGAGACATTAAATACAAATCCCTGTAAAATTAAATTATTTTTGCAGTTTTAAATCTTAATAAGTCCGGTTAATTTATGTCAAGAGTAATATATGATGAGAAATAAAAACAGGTTTGAATATAACCAAAAGTATAAATTTTTAATAGACCATAGTACGTGGTGATATTTTTGTCAACAAAGGATATTTTTTGCTGCCAATAAAACCCATTATGAAACATGGTGCTTGCAGAAATGGGTACTAAGATCCTAAAAAACCAATATAACAAAAAGTGCTTGAATTTATTTGATAATATATATCATATTAAATTGATATAAAATCGGAGGTTAAAAAATGATAAAATTTTTACAAGTATTTTCTATGGTGATAATTACTGCTGTTTTTTTAATTATTCTGACAGGTTGTGATGATGACAGTTCATGTAAATGCCCTTTAGGTACAAAAGATTATCCCTTGACATTGGATGGTTATACATCATCTTATATCGATTTTAACGGTACAGTGGGAGTTGGAAAACTGTATGTTAAAATTATTGGAATTCCTTACCTTAATAACAGGCATACAGTTGAATTGACTTCCCTTACAGACGATGTCAAGGGCAAATTCTTTTTAGGATTTTTTAAGTCGCCCGACATGGCCACACCGGCTC
>JBHPHB010000222.1:0-2875 GCA_042569985.1 Spirochaetota bacterium
GTACATGGTTATGTTGAGTCTGAGAATTTTATACTGGCAGGGACTGATATAAAATCATCCAGAAATGAATACCGTATAAATAAAGTTGAGACGCATGCTAAAATAGATACCCGCTTTGGAACAGATGATTTTCATGCCAGGGGTGTAGTGCATGGTTATGTCTATCCCTATGAAACTTCGGATATTACTAACAGGTTTGATGTTAAGGAGCTCTATGTGCGGTCAAGGTTTTCACTGCTGGATATAAAGGTTGGCAGGCAGTTTATAAGGTGGGGTACCACTGATGCTGTTAATCCCGTATCATATTTCAGCCCGCAGGATTTTAGTGAATTTTTATTTAAAGATGAAGATGAGATTTACATGGGGGTTGATGCAATATCCGTTAAGATAATTATTGCTGAATACTCAATAGAGCTGGTATGTGTGCCCGTTCCCGGTGTAACCAGGATGCCATCTACGGGCAGTGCCTGGGCAATGAAGGATTTTACTCAAAGCACTATTCCCGTTACATATCAGCATACAGCTCCAAGCTTTCCCGCAACGGGCAAAAATGTAAGTTACGGGGGAAGGGTTTCCGGTTCAGATAAGGGAATGGATTTTGCCATTTCCGGATTCTATGGTATTGACCCCGTGGTATTAATGCTTCCCTATTTGCAGTCAACAGTGCCCACAACAATAATTAATACACCTCAATATAACAGGGTAGCTCAATTCGGATTTGATTTTGCCATGGCAGTTGATAAGTTTACAATACAGGTGGAAGGAATATATTCGTACAATAAGGCCGGTGTTGCAGCATCAGACCCACTGGTAACGGGACAGTTATTTGTCATTGAAAAGACCCATTATGTGGGGTATGCAGGCGGTGTAAACTGGATGATCGATGGAGAGAACTTCAATGTAACTGTTGAGTTCTTTCAGGGATACTATTTGAAAGACAGGGATAAATTTCAGCCTCCCTATATTTCCGATATGGTCGTAGCCAAAATTGAAAAGAGATTTTTCAATGGCACTCTAATAACTGAGATTAAGGGGCTTTTCAATGTTTTTGATTATGATTGGGCATTGATGCCGCGCGTATGCTATGATTTCCAGAATGGATTTAAAGTTGAAGTTGAAGCAGCTGTCATAGAGGGAAAGAAGGAAACCACTGTGGGTAATTTCAGTCCAATGGACCTTGTAAGGATAAGGGCCCGGTATGAGTTTTAAACAGTAATGTTATTTTTCACAATCCTGTAACAGCTCAGCCTTGTCCGGAAGGGCTATCTTTTCTTTGTATGTTTTCAGGCGTATTATATGCACTGAAACTCCGGCGGCAATTAAAAACAGCACAACTCTTAGAATAGTATTTTCTGCCACGAAGATTATGGAATAGGACATTGAAAGCCAGAGAAGCAGATTGGTTATAACCTTGGCGGTCACTGTCATTTCTTTTCCATTCCTGTAATTATTTATATAACTGCCAAAGAGCCTGTTTGTGATGATCCAGTTGTGAAACCTCTTTGAACTCTTAATAGTGCAGTATGCTGCGAGAAGAAGAAAGGGTGTAGTGGGGAGTAAGGGCACAAAAATACCGATAAATCCCAAAGCCACAAGAATAGCTGCTGACGTTATTAGTAGGACTTTTTTTATTCTGCTCATTTCATTATTCATAGTATAGTTAGTTTTTTAAATATTATAAGATTTGATGAACATAATTTTTTATTGTATCATTTGTCAATATTTTTATTTATCCTTTAGGACTTTTGGATAATAATCGAAATTGAAGTTACAATAATGTGGTTTGGAATGGAATAATGGGATTAATGCGAGTTAAAACCTGTAGCTCAACTTAAGGCCAACATTGAGATCCACATTCTCTGTGAAGTAGACCAGGGGTTCTACCGAAAATTCCTCTTCCATATCCTTGCCATTCTGGATTTTATCTTTTATTAAAACGGCATGTATTATCTCAACAATTTTTACAATTCCCAGTACTGCCACCAGTGAATATGCCGCCTTTTCGTTTGTCTTTCCTACCTTAGAATACGAAGCCGTAGATTCATTGTATTTTTCCCCTTTAACAAATTCTCTAATAGTGAAGTATATGAGAAGATTATTTACATGGAAATATAGATATCCCCAGTAGCGATGTCCCCTGTAGAAATGGCCTCCGCCGCCGCTGATAAGGGCAAGGTAACCTGCAGAAATGCTGTTCCCCATAAGGGGCTGAATTCCCTTGTAATTAGAAGCATTATTTAAAAACCTGTATGAGAATGCATCTACAAAAAGAGAAAGCCCCCCTGTAAAGAGCATGTAAAAGGCAAATACATTTTGCGCCATTAATTCACGGCTTATATCCTTTTTCTTTTCCTTTAAATCCCATTTATTGTTTACAAGTCCATTTATCTCAAGGTAGAGATAGGGAGTTGCGTTAACCGCCCAAAGGGCCAGTCCCCCCCAATCATTATTTTGATAGTATCCCAGCATTGGTGCAGCTACGGGCATTGAAGCGCTTGCAGGTATGGAAAAGAGAAAAATGTAAAATGAATCCATGAGGTTTGGCTTGCTTAAAACAATCTCCTTTTTTCTTCCATAATAAAAGTTTTCCAGAAATTGAGATTTCAAAGTGTATGATTTTAAAATAAAATCACCGGGATTTATGGTAAACTTGATTTCTTTCAGTTGAACAGTGTTATTAGAAATTTTAACCCTGCCGATTTTTTGGTAGGTCCTTATTGATGAAATTTTTCTTGATGTTGAATACCTGTAAATGTCAAAGGAACCGCTGATTTTTTCCGTGGATTTCAACTCTGCTTTATTGTCTATTATCCTTAGAGAAACCGGTTCTTTGTATTTTGACATTAGTCTTGAAATAAAAATGCCTGCATGCTCC
>JBHPHB010000223.1:0-2841 GCA_042569985.1 Spirochaetota bacterium
TTCATCCTGAAATTTCCGGCTGCACCCTTTATTGCATGTGCAGATTCTTCAGAAGCAGCAAGGTCTCCTTTGGAAAAAGCTCCATCTAATTTATCCAGTTCTTTATTGATTTCTTCTACGCATTTTATATGGAGCCTGTCAAAATCCTCCTCAGAGATGCCCCCTAAATCATTAAGAATTTTTTCCTTTTCTTCTTTATTCATAATCCCCGGATCCCCCACAAAGATTTTATTTTTACTTTTTATTTGTTATTCAATCCACTGCATCAAAACCTTTTTCAAACTATCTATACTTATGGGTTTTATTAAAAAATCATCTACCCTGGTATCCTTAAACTCCTTCTTGTCCTTCTCAACATCCAGGCCGGATAAAGCAATAATGGGGATTCCATTCTTTAATTCATTCCTTATTATCCTGGAAGCCTCAATCCCATCCATTACGGGCATTTTAATATCCATTAATACAAGGTCAAACTTATCTTTCTTAATATAATCAACTGCCTCTTTACCATTCGAAGCTATTTCATATTTGCAGCCAAGGTTTTTAAGCATAATTGCCATGAGGTTCTGACTTGAAATTAAATCCTCTGCAATAAGTATTTTTTTTCCTTTAAGTTTTGCCATATCATCATTGTTATGGCTTTCTCTTCTCTCATTTTTGTCTTTCTCCAATTCCAAAACAGCTTTCAATGCTTCTGCTATCTCCCTCATGGATATGGGTTTATAGAGAAATTCCCTTACCCCGCACTCCATGGCTTTTTCAGATGATATATTTTCGCTAAAGCCGGTGCAGAGAATGACGGGAATATCGGGCCTGATTTTCATTAACTCCTCGGCAAAATTAAGACCCGTCATGTTGGGCATAATCTGATCTGTAATTACAATATCAAAACTTTTGGGCCGGTTTTTAAATACTTCCAGCGCTTCCACGCTGCTGGTCCTTGCAACAACCGAATAGCCAAGCTCCTCCAACATACTCTTGCCAAGTTCAACCAATGGTGCCTCATCATCAACAAAGAGGATCCTCGCGTTCCCCCTTGGAAGAGGCAGCGGTTTTTCAACCTGTCCTTCACCTATAATATTTTTATCCAGGGGAAAATATATTACAAAAGTTGTACCCTTGCCCACTTCACTATCAACAAAAATCTCGCCTCCATTTTCCTTAACGATCCCATGTATTACAGAAAGGCCCAATCCGGCACCCTTACCAAGCTGTTTTGTGGTAAAAAAAGGATCAAATATTCGGTTGATAATCTCCGGCGATATCCCATGCCCTGTGTCAGCAACTTGTAATTTCAGATAGACCCCTTCATTTAAATCATGAATCTTGCTTGCTAAATCTGAATTAAGCTCATATTCTTCAAGTTTTATACTTAAAACACCTCCCCCTTCACTCATTGCATGTAAAGCATTTGTGCAAAGATTCATAATTATCTGATGAACCTGAGTGGGATCTGCCATTATAAGATCAAACTTGGCTGATACAACCTTCTTTATCTTAATTGAAGGCGAGATTGATGCTTTTAGAAGCCTGATTGTCTCATCAATTATAATCTCAACATTTGTTGGTTTCTTTTCAATATCTTTCTTGCGGCTGAAAGTAAGGATCTGTTTGATCAGTTCAGATGCACGCCTGCTTGCTTCGAGGATCTGGTTCAGGTATATTCTCAGCCTGTCATTATCTGAAGCAATGTTTAATGCCAACTCAGTATATCCAAGAATTCCGTTAAGAATATTATTGAAATCATGCGCAATACCTCCGGCCAGGGTACCCATAGCCTCCATCTTCTGAGACTGCCGCAGCATGGCCTGCATTACATTCTTCTCATTTTCCGTTTTCTTCTGTTCACTAACATTCATTATTGCAATTGTAGCACCTTTTGAAAAGTCCTCCGGATCAAACCCAACACGGAGAAGGGCATCAAAGAGACTATTGTCTTTTCTTTTCCACTGGGTTTCATAAACTATAATTCCCGATTCCACTTTATCCGAAGACATAAATTTTGATGCCCTTTCAAAATCTTCATCATTTATATAAAGTATCCTTGTACTTTTCCCCAATAACTCATCTTCAGAGTAACCGACCATTTCAAGCATCTGGTCACTGACCCACTTAAAAACGCGGTCCTGATCTATTTGACAAAGGCCCATGGGTGCAGTCTTAACAATGCGCTTCAGGCTTTCCTCACTCTCCCTTATTCGCTTCTCAAGTGTATGCCTGTTAAGGACAAAATCAATATTTGTATAGAGGTCACGGATATTTATTGGCTTGTTTAGAAATCCATACGGGAATGTCCCCTTTGCATCCTGGACATTTACTTTATCCGCGTTAGCGGTAATATATATAATAGGTATATCAAGTTCCTTTTGAATTATTCCTGCAGCTTCAATACCAGTCATTTCCCCGGTTAAAACAATATCCATCAAAATGAGATCGGGGTTCTCGTTCATGGCAATCTCAATTGCATCTTTACCGGATGATGCTATCTGAAGAACTTCAAAATTCTTTAACTCCAGCTTATCTCTCACGTTCATTGCAACGATTTGCTCGTCTTCAACAAGGAGTATCCTTTTTTTGTTCATTAATTTATTTACCTGAGAATACATCAAAATTTGAAAATAATAAAAAGGGATTAAAAAAATCAATCGAACAACCTTCTTATCAATTATATTTAATCGAAAGACGATTACCCTTCTTTACTCCCCCCTAAATCCCCCAAAGGGGGACTTTAAAATCAACATTACAATATATAATTCTTATATTGCCCCCTCCGGGGGTTTGAAGGGCTATATAAGAATTATATATGATTTAAATTTTATTGTCAAGAAGTATCTAATGCGG
>JBHPHB010000224.1:0-2831 GCA_042569985.1 Spirochaetota bacterium
CTTTTAGTAAATATTCTCAATGAACTTTCATATAATGTGGAATCCATCCTTATTGATGATTTAAAGGATAATATCTATTACGCAAAAATAAATCTAAAATGCGGTGATGAAAAGATACAAATTGACAGCAGGCCCAGCGACGCAATGGCAATCGCCCTGCGCACAAATGCTGAAATCTATGTTAAGAAGAAAGTATTCGCCCTATTCATGGGGCTCAACAAGGCATCTAAAAAATTTGACAAGGAAACCTTAAAAGAAGTTCTTGAAAACATTGAAATTGACGATGCCGGAAAAAATATTATGTGAGATCCATATCTTTTCTACTTTGTTAATTTCTTTTTTACCGCAGAGATCGCAGAGTCCGCTGAGAAGAATTGATTTCTTAAAGGTTCTATACTAACCATTTCATTAATTAATATATATTATGTGTACTAGCAATAATATTATTTTATCAGTTGTTCAAATTGAATTATTTCCTTTACTCTGCGTTCCTCCGCGGTCTCTGCGGTTAAATTATTTTTTATAATATTTCTCATACTTTTAAAAAAGTCATTGAAAAAAACTGATTGAACAAAAAACGTAATCCTAACACTATATAATTAATCATACAAATACTTAAACTTCATTATGAAGAAAAAAGCAATTTTAACAATATCAGCCATACTGGCAATCTTAATTATAATAACACTTTTCATATTATATAAAGACCCCTTCGTCATAACCAAACCGGGAAAGGTATATGGAAAGACGAAAAGTGAAAGGGCCCTAATAATTCTTTCACTAGATGCCCTCATGCCCGAGTATTTAAATAAATACAAAAATCTTGTGCCCAACATCCGAAAAATAATGAACGAGAGTACATATTCAGGGGCCGTTACTGTTACTTTCCCATCGTTCACATATCCCGGTCATGCCACAATAGTAACGGGAGTTTACCCCGACAAGCACGGGCTTTTTACCTTCCAGTTCTATGGCTATACTGGTTGCTTCCAGTGGTCCGATCAGGATCGGTAAGATATCCTTTGTTTCAATATCCTGAAGGATAACAATTGGCGTACCGCTTTCCTGGTCTAAGAAAACATTAGATATTTCAACCCTGCATTCTGCCATATACCAAAACTACTATATTGCAAATACAAATGCAAACAAAAAACGATTTTTAAATTAAATTATTAGGTTTTTTATGTGTAAATATGGCAGTCCATTAATTGACTTAAGTGAATGGAGAGATAAAATTATTGGTAATTATTTATATTCTCATTTACATATAATTCATTAATGATTATTTTTGACATATGGGTCCTTATTTTTAAGCATTAGGAAAATCGTATATGCATATATCAATTCTTGTTTTCGAATTTCGCGTTGAGGGATGCCGTTCTTTAAAGGAAAAGAGACAGCGGTTATCCGGTTTGAGAGATAGAATCGGCAGGTTTGCAAATGTTGCAGTATGTGAAACGGCATATCAAAATGATCACCAGCGGGCAGAGTGGTCATTTGTAATTATAGCCGTTGATGACAGCAGCTTATCAAAAACTATCTCAATTATTGAGAATGATATTGAAAGTAAAGTTGATGCCCTCATCGTTAATACCCATCGGGAAAAGCTTTAAGGGATATGAAAATCCATATTATTAATGTTTTAATGAGCTTATGATTTTAAGAGTCATCTAATGTACAGGGTCAAAATCCGTTATTACGAAGAGCTTAATGATTTTATCAGCAGGGACCAGAGGAAAAGGGATATTGAATATTCTTTTCCCGGACGGCGATCCATAAAGGACCTCATTGAGTCTTTTGGTGTTCCCCATGTTGAAGTTGACCTCATCCTTGTAAATGGGGAATCAGTTGATTTTAATTATATCGTACAGGATGGCGATGCAATAAGCGTATACCCCGTATTTGAAACGCTTAATATAAAAGGTGTAACCAGGCTTAGGAAAATCCCCCTTCGTAATATTAGGTTTGTCCTGGATGTACATCTCCGTAAACTGGCCCGAATGCTCAGACTTTTGGGTTTTGATGCCGCCTATAATGAATCAAGCGATGATTCTGAATTGGCACTTATTTCCAGTGAAGAAAAGAGGGTCCTCTTAACAAGGGACAGGCAGCTTCTAATGCACAGGACCGTTGACCGCGGATTATATATACGAAATACCGATCCCCGCTTACAGATAATTGAGGTCCTGGACAGGCTTGACCTCAGGAATCAATGCAGGCCTTTCAGCAGATGCATTATGTGTAATGGTAAAATCAGAAAGATGGATTTTCATGGAGCCGATAAGGAAAAAAAAAGTAGGATTCCACCGGGGGTCAGGGATTGGTGCAGTACATATCATATATGCAGCAGTTGTGAGAAAATATACTGGGAAGGGAGCCATTATGAAAAGCTCAAAATGTTTGTAAAAAAAGTTATTGATAATTGAAGGGGATAATTTAAAAAAAAACTTGACAGTCACTTGAAAATTCAGTATTTTAGTAAAAACTGAATTAGATGGATTTCAATGGAGCCGATTTATCGTCTCCACATTTATAATTAAGAGGAAGAAAATGGCAATATATGAATTTAAATGCTCCTCCTGTGGAAATGTATTTTCAGAGATGAGGAAGATGGGTGATTATCATCCCGGTAAATGTCCGGAATGCGGATCAGAAAAGACAGAAAAAAAGTTTTCAACATTTTCCAGTGTAACGAGCGATAAAAGTGCGCCATCATGCGCCGACAGTTGTGCAACAGGCTGAAAGGCCTTTTAACTGCCAGTTGGCGGTTTACAAATCGCGGATAAATTGATTAAATACCTCCTCAACATAGACTAACAGCTCCATGCATG
>JBHPHB010000225.1:0-2808 GCA_042569985.1 Spirochaetota bacterium
CAATTCGATGGTGGTTCCACAGGATACTGGCTGTCCTGCTTGTTTTGATTTCTATTGTAAATATTGTTCAGTTGATTGTTTCAAAAGCCAGGCGGCAGCAGATGACAAGTTTTATACTTAAAGCCCAGGATTTCAGGGACCTTGCCGGGACGACACTCTATAATCTTGGATTTATTACGGAACGTCCACAATTGGGTCAGTTGAATTATATGAAGAAAGGGGAATATTTGGCATATATAATGCTGAATGTCACCATGATTTTAACCGGGGCAATTCTTATATCAGACCAGGTGTTTTTCCAATATGTATCATATGATATATATAACCTGGTTACGGTGGTTCATCTTTATACTGCAATATTGGCATCATTGGTGATAATAACATTACGGGTTTTCCGCGTGTACTAATGATTGATGATTGATTTATAGGATTTGAAAGTTGAGGTCCTTTATGTGATGGAGAATTATTTTAAAATGTAAAGTATATAAATTGAACTATCACACTGGGAGAGTGATTTCAAATTGAACTCCCTTTCTGCCTGTAAGTTTTATTTGTCCCCTCAGTTTGCTTGTCAAAGCCCTTAATAGCTGTATGCCCAATGATTTGGACCCTTCAAAGTCGAAGTCTTTAGGCATACCTTTTCCATTATCTTCAATCAGCAGGATATAATTTCCATTTCTATCTTTATTGAATTTAATTTTAATGTACCCTTTTTTGTTTTCCCCAAATGCGTGCTTGTATGAATTGTCAAGTATTTCATTAATAATGAGAGCGCAAGTTGCTGCCCTGTCCATTCCCAGTGTCACATCTTTGACATGTGTGCTTACCTTTATCAGATTGGACTTTTCGTGATAGATCTGTTCGATCTCCGAAACTATAATGTCTATATAGTCACTGAAATTTATATTCCTGATGTCATCGGATTGGTATAAATATTCATGCAGTACCGACATGAACCTCACGCGGTTATGTATGTCCCTGCATAATCCAAGGTCGAAGTCATCTCTCATATGCTGGGATTGAAGGCTCATGAGGCTTATAATAATCTCAAAGTTATTTTTAACACGGTGTTTGATCTCCGTAAGGAGCAATTCCTTGTCCCTCAGGGTTGCCTTTAATTTTTCTGCAGAATTTATTCGGTCTGTTATGTCCTGTACCCTGCTGAGGTTGACTTTTTTCCCGTCTAATTTAAAGTAATTTGCCGAAATTTCAGCAGGAAAAATTGTGCCGTCTTTTTTCCTGGAGTAACGATGGGGGATGCGGGTTAAATGTTCTTCCAAAATGGACTTTTTAGTTTTTTCCGGTTCAGCTGAAATGTCTGTTACTTTGAGCTGCTTAAATTCTTCATTTGTATATCCATACATTTCCGTTGCAGCCCTGTTGGAGTCAATAATTCCTGTCGTTTCAGCGTCAACAAGGAATATGGGGTCCGATTCAAGCTCAAAGAGCCTTCTGTATTTTTCTTCACTTTCTTTTAATTCTTCATCAGCTTGCTGATGTTCGGTTATGTCTTCTATTATTGAAACAAAATACATGGGTTTACCTGTTTTTGTTCGAAGAAGAACAACAGATAACCGTGCCCACATAATTGATCCGTCATTTCGGATGTATCTTTTTTCTGCGGAAAAATCGTTTATTTTGCCTGATAGTATATTTTTAAGATTTTCAAGGCTTGAGGGGATATCCTCGGGATGGGTAATATCGGAAAATTTAATTGCTTTAAGTTCCTCTTCGGTATACCTAAGCATACTGCAGAGCCTCTTGTTGGCCCGTAAGAAATTTCCATCCAGGCTCACATGGGCAATGCCAATGCGGGCTATTTCAAATGTTGTCTGAAAAGGATGAAATTCATTGTTACCTTTATCTGTATCTGTATCTGTATCTGATTTAATGGCTGTGATATCCTGAACCACAACAAGTATTCTATATGGTTTGCCTTTATCATCATTAAAGACTTTTCCGATGGCATTGTGACTTCTTACTTGTCCATCTTCACGAATTACCATGTATTCGCTTTCAAAAGTTTTAATTTTTTCAATGGATTCATCAATTTCAGATTTTACCCTTTCCCGGTCATCGGGATGTATTTTTTCAAGGTATATATCATAGCTGCATTCAACCTCATCAGGCTCCAGGCCAAAAAGCCTACACATCTCATCGGACCAGCACATTTTGTTTTCAAGGAAATTCCACTCAAAACTCCCCATGTTTACAAGTGACTGTGCCTGGGACAGCTTTTGTTTTTTTTCCATGATTTCCATTTCTATACCATGCCTGTAAAGGGCTATCTCAATAGATGAATAGAGTTCATTCCAGTTGACCGGCTTTAATATATAGCCTTCGGGCATGCATGTTATTACCCTGTTAAGGGTGGAGTCGTCAAAATTAGCAGTGAGAAATATAACAGGTATATTATGTTGGGCTTTTATCATTTCATAAGCGGTAATGCCATCCATATGACCTTCAAGGATGATATCCATTAATATAAGGTCGGGGTTATGCTTTTTAGCCAGGTCAATTGCCTCTTCTCCTGTGAAGCCCGTTGCAATTACCTCGTAACCCTTTTTCTCAAGCATATTCTTAATATTCATGCTTATGACAATTTCGTCTTCTATAACAATTATTTTTGCGGTGGCCATAGTAATTCCATATTATTTTATTTTATTGAGCTTTGATAAAAGGCGCTTAATTTCTCTAAAGTATTTTCTATGTCATCGAAATTTGATGTTGCCAGTAATCCGTTAATTTTGTTGTTTCGCAGTTTCTGGTCAAAATTATCATATAGATCCTCAATTTCATCCCTTGCAA
>JBHPHB010000226.1:0-2703 GCA_042569985.1 Spirochaetota bacterium
GCATCATTCGGTGCAGCAATGGCAGATATTGCAATGTTGCTTCTTATTTTTTTCATGTCAACCACAACTGCCGAACCCCCAAAGAGTACCGGTATTGACCTGCCCGAGGCAGTTACTGAAAGTGCTGATCGCGATGTTGTTTATATTACAATTAATAAAAAGAAGAAAATATTTTTTGATGGCGATCCTGTTACATTAGAGAATCTGCGGTTTAAATTAATGTCAAGAACGGGTGATATAAATAAACTCATTGCAGTAACGGCTGATAGAAACCTTGAATACATTGATGTTTTAAAGGTGCTTGAAATTTTGCAAAAAAATGATTTTCTCAATGTTATATTTATGTCGCAACCTAAAGAGGATTTTAAAAATTAGAGAAAATGAACCTTGAGCTTATAATAAAATTTGAAAAAGAGCATCCCTATAAAGTTGCCTTTGTAATTGCATTGATTCTTTTTTTAATAATTTTATTTTATTCACCTCCAATTGAGGTTACCGAAGATTTTTCATCTTTGGATGATGAGATTCGAATTTTAAGTGTTGATACTTATCGGGCACCAAAGAGGGTTGTTAAAAAAATAATTTCAATTGACAAGGGTGAATTTACCGCTGATGATGATGTCAAAAAGGCCAGTGGAACATCCCTGGAGAATTCAGCACTTGATATTGACTTTCTGCCCAATATTCCTCCTCCAAGGGTAATTACCAGGTTAAGGAAGCTATATCCGAAAATTGCAAGGGACCATAATGTTGAGGCCCTTGTTAACCTGGTGCTATTAATAGCACCAGGCGGGGAGGTTGTAAAGGTGTCGGTTATTGAGGTGAGGGTATTGAAAAAACTGCCGCCAAAGTTAAAATTACGGATAAGTACATCCTTTGCCCGCTTTGCAAAAAAAATATATTTAGGTGCGCGGTTTACTCCAACTGTTTTAGATGGGAAAAGAATTCCGGTTAAAATGCCACAGCCATTGAAGTTTAAATTAGACGAATAAAGAGGATGTTTATATAGAAATAAAATGAAGAAAGTTATACTGACAATTGGAATCGTGTTTTTCAGCAGTATTTTGTTTTCTCAGCAGGATATTGTTCTCACCGGGAGAGTTATAAACAGTTATACAAAACAGAAGGTTGATTTTGCAACTGTCATAGTCCTTGAACTACGTAAAAAAACACGAATTGATGAAAATGGGGTTTATAATATAAATATTGCACAGCCCGGTACTTACACAATTTATGTTAAATCACTGGGACTAAAGACTTACAAGACAAGAATTAACATTTCAAGATCAATGACCAGGGATTTTTTCCTTTCACCTTTAACCATCAGGGGAAGAACCCATGTTATCCGTGGTAGGAGGACAATCCAGAAAGTATCCCGTAGAACGATGAATGCTGATCAGATTAAAAGTGTTCCCGGATCATTTGGCGATTCTCTCAATGCCCTAACTTCACTTCCCGGTGTTATTCGTACCTTTGGAGGTATGTTCGGGCCATTGATTATCAGGGGCATGAACCAAAATTATAACAGGTATTATATTGACGGCATGCCCATAAATGAGCCCATGCATTTTGGCGGTTTCCATTCAGTTATTGCCAATGACCTCATGAGGGAAATTGACCTCTATGCTTCAGCTTTCCCTTCCAGGTATGGTAGTCCCATGGCTGCCGTTATAGAGATAAACACTATTGACAAGGTCAAGGAGTTTGGGGGCTACATCGACCTGAACCTCATATCGGGATCATTATTGTTTAAAGTACCGATTTTTCGTAATGTAATCGTTGGAGAAGAAATTAAAAAGGAAACGGCCGGTTACATCATTGTTTCAAGCAGGGTTGGTTACCTGTCACTTATTATACCTGTTATTTACAGGATAATAACGGGAGAGGAACTGGAATCTGTTCCCGAATACTGGGATTACCAGTTAAAGGCAAAGTATTATTTCAATTCTCACCATTCACTTACGGTTTTATGCCTGGGAAGTGTGGATTATTTCAAGTTTCTTGTAAAGGAAAGATTCATTGACATAGATGAGGGCCAGGACCCGTTATTTGCAAATTTTGAGTTTGAAACGGACCAGCAGTTTCACAATCAGGGATTATATTACACATATCAGAGAGATAAGCTGAAAAGCGTATTGCTTGCATATTCATCTATAACTATGTATTATAATTATTTTAATTCCAGGCAAGTGAGTACAGTTGATTGGCTTAAAGACATACATGTTGATTCCAGACCCAATATTTTCGGGTTAAAAGAAAATGTGAATTTTGAGTGGTGGGAGAAGCATGGTGAGCTCAGGGGAGGGCTCGAATTTACACTCTATAATTTTACCACAAGGGGCAGGACCCTTCATGTAAATGAAAAAATAATAAGTTTTGATATAACAAATCCCGACCTTTTCCTTGTTGCTCCCGTTGACCTGAATTTTAATAATTATGCCATGGGCGGGTATATTGATAACCGCTTCACGTTCGGTGGGCTAACGGTTGTTCCGGGTATACGCTTTGACTATCTCTTTGGTGCAAATCTTATTACTTATGATCCCCGCATTATGATAAGCTATGAATTTATATCTGAAACAACCATCTCCGTGGCAGGGGGGCATTACAGTACATTTCTGCAGACAAATCCCTATTTATTTAAATTTAATCCTGATTTTGCCAGCTATAAAGATGAGATAAAACCTGAACATGCCTGCCACA
>JBHPHB010000227.1:0-2697 GCA_042569985.1 Spirochaetota bacterium
TGAAAATTCAGGCCTCCGATAAACCAGGCGAGGATTTTGTTTTGGGGGCAATAATCTGCAGTTACAAATAACTGGTGTGACATGTATGAATGGTCTATTACCGAATCACCGGAAGGCATGTTCTGAATAACACCCTCAACCTGGTGGGCCAGTTGGAATGTTATACTTAAAATAATGCCGGCCGTAAAATGCATAATAAAAAAACCAATCACAATATACCACCATGGGACAGGTACAAGGACAATGGGGATTGCAAGGACAAGTATTAAATAGAGCAATTTATTAAGAAGGAGTATGAGCAGTTGTTTCCCAAAGGTGGTTTTGCTTTCGGTAATGAGGCCCTTCTTTTTAAAACGAAATAGCTGTTCCAGGTCCTGAAAGACAAAACTCAGGGTTACCATGGAATAGAAGAAAAAGGCATATATCTTCTGGTACCTGTGTATCGGTTTTAGTTCTGCATAAGGGGAAAATCTTAGTAAAAACTTGGTATCAATGTCTTCGTCAATTCCAAAAACATTGGTATGCCAGTGGTGGAGATGGTTGTGCTGTACTTTCCAGTTAAAGATATTTCCTCCAAGCAAATATATGCTGGTGCTGAGGACTTTATTGAGAAACCGGTTTTTAGAGAATGAGTTATGGATTGCGTCATGCATAACATTCATACCCAGTCCGGCTTTGCCGATTCCCATTATAAAAAAAAGGAGAATTATTGCCCATGGCTGGAACATGCCAAGTACTATTAGAATGTATGGCGTAAAATAAAGGGCAAGCATAATAATTCCCTTGATGGCCATTTCTAAAGAAACCAACTGGGGCCCCGGATTTTCCTTTAAAAATTGAGAGACCCTCTTCTTAACTGTCTTTGAAAAATCTGCATGTACATTATTGGAGTATTTAACCTTGAAATTCATTGAGGATTCTTTAAAAAATAGTTTAATGGTTTTTCTAATAATAGGGACAGGATATGGCAAAAAAAGTTGCAAGTAATTATGCTTATTTAACCTATTTTGTTAAAAATTTCATATGAAGCAGTGAAACAGTTATTTTTTCACTTGCAATATATGGCTTGAAAACTACTGTAATATGATTATAAAATTGCATTAATCTTTTTTGGGGAAATTAAACATGCCACTTACTGGAAGTGAACGAAAAAAGCTTAAGTCTGCTGCACATCATTTAAAGCCTGTTGTACAGGTTGGACAGGATTACGGAAAGCCTTATCAAATCCGTTGATGAAGCACTTGAAAGCCGCGAATTAATCAAAATCAAGTTTATTGAATTTAAAAAAGAAAAGAAGGAATTATCTGCTCAAATAGCAGAGAATACAGAAGCAGAAATTATAGGGAGTATTGGCAATATATTTATTCTATACAGAAAGAAAAAGGATAGTGAAAAATGAGTTTTTGTACAGCAGTTAATTGTATAGACGGGCGTGTCCAGGAATGCGTTATTGAGTATTTAAAACAGAGGTTTGATGTAACATATGTAGATATGATTACTGAATCCGGGCCTAACCTGATACTGGCAGAAAAGGCTGATCCGGGTTTAGTTGAATCAATATTTAACCGCCTGAAGATTTCCATTGAGAAACATGCTTCTGTTGGAGTGGCAGTTGCAGGCCATTATGATTGTGCCGGGAATCCAGGCAATGAAGAAGAGCAATATGTTCACACCTGTGATGCCGTTAAAGCGGTTCTGCTGCGGCATGGGAATATTCCTGTCATAGGGCTCTGGGTTGATGAGCAATGGAGTGTTACTGAATTTGTACCCGTGGCATAATAGGGAGTTTGAATATTTTATTGACCGTCGACATTGAATCCAAATCATTTACCGGAGGTAGATATGGGTTTTTTAGATAAAATGATAGATACCATTGAGGATATTAAAAAGGATGTAGATGAAAACGATGGTATCCTTGATGAACTGAAAGATACTATTAAGCAAACAGGTGTTGGCAGTACCATGGAAGATTTTAAGAAAAAGGGGCTCGGGGGAACACTTGCAACCTGGATTAGTCCAGATAAAAATGAGCCCATAACAAAAGAACAGATAATGGATATCTTTGGTTCGGACAAAATACTGAAGTTTTCTAAAAGGTCCGGTTTATCTGAAGATGAAGTATCTGACAAATTGACGAGGCTGCTTCCCGAAATAATCGATAAAAGCACCCCGGGCGGGAAGATTGAGGATTAAATCCGCCCGCATGGACGATTTATAATTTCAAAAAAAATCCAACAGATATTGAACCATTATCAAATATTTTATTGACTCTCATATTATATATGCTATGCTGAAGCAATATGAAGAAGCACAAAAAATGCGAAATATGCAAAAACATTCCCGATTATAAGCTTGTGGAAATACTTCACACAGCTGAAAGGCTGCCCGAAGAGGTTGAACTGCTGCTTATTATTGGGGGTATTCCCCTGCATGGTGCCCCTCCGCAAGTGAGAAAGTGTCCCCTGTGCAGTACATATTATACCTATATACACGACCATGATTCTGAAGCTGGTGTGGGCTGCGGTTATACTGATGAAGAGATTACAAGGTTATCCGACGAAGAGGCTTTGAAATTTCTGAAGGGCGGCCTGGAGGCCTGCCAGGAATCACTGGAGTACTGGAAAGAGGATTATAACAGGTACGGGGAAAAACACGCGAAGGAGTTTATTCTGGAACACGAAGAAGAGGAAATAAAGC
>JBHPHB010000228.1:0-2672 GCA_042569985.1 Spirochaetota bacterium
ACACTAACTATTGAAGAGGTTGATCCCAACGATCCAGCAGGTGGAAGTGATGATGTAAATTGTGTCGAAAATAATTCATGTCAGGATGTACCTAAAAGCTTTGGGGGATACCATCCCATTTTCAGTGGTTCTCCCGGAATCCCCATAACAAATTACAGTTTAAATACAATTGATGCTGATCCCACGGGAAAATCAGCTTCTGACGATTGGGACGGTGATGGTTTGTCCAATAGTTATGAAGTGCGGATGGGCATGAACCCTTATGTGGCAGATTATCCCAGGATAGTAGCAAGGGTTTCAGCACCCATTACAATGGAAATAAGGGTTAGTGAAACAGATGTGACAAAAAACCATACTGAGACTCTGGACGATACTAACTTCAAGGAAACAATAACAAACAGCATGGAGGATAAACACTATACAGAGCTCAACACAAGGACGCTGGATGTTGGCAGGGATATAGATATAGAATCAACAGAAAACAGCGAAACCTACGGGCACAGTGATACTTCAGAACATGATTTTAAAACCAGTGTTAAATATAAAATTCCCTTGGGGGCAAGCGGGAGTTCTTCTTACGGTTATAATACTTCAGAGCAGGAAACCGAAACAACTTCTGACAAATTATCAAAAACAAACAATTCGCAGAGGAAGGTATTTGAAGATGTTGATTTTAATGATAACCTGGACCGCAACGGTATTGAATTTACTAATGACACTGTTGCAACTATGTCACGCAACTATCGGACGAGTGAAGTATCTGACAGTGAATTTAAGGTAGAGCCCGATGCCGGTTTTGTAAGGACATCATTGTTCATTAAAAATCTCACAACAAACATACCTGTTAAAATATCAAATGTAATTTGCACCCTTTCCTTCAGGACTCCGGGAGGTGTTTTCCTGCCAGTGAGGACTTTTAAGCTCAGGAATGAGGATTACAGCGAATTTGAACAGCAAATCTATGGTGATGAGGAACTGGGGCCCTTTACCATAGAGGTTGAAGACCTTAACACCAATGAAGTAAGGAAAGCACTTGCCAACGGTTATGTGCCGCAACTCCATGTTGTAAGTTATGACATGCATCTTGTGGAAGATTCAAATTATAATCCCGGTGTTGATAACCTGAAGATTGTTGAAGAGGTGGCAAAGGGCAGGACGGCAACTATTAAAATCATAGGTAGAAACATGAGGGAGATATACAGGGTTGCAGCCTTTGACGTTAATGAAGATGGTGATATTTCGCCGGGTATCTCATTAAAAAAAGCTCTTTTTAATATTTTTAAAAGCAGGGTGAGTATACCAGAGCAATGGGTGGACGAGGAATTAACTGTAAGTGATTCAGGGCTAAGATGGAAAACCGGAAATCCTGACCATGTATTTAATAACGTGAAAAAGGGTAATTCATGGGAAATGTTTGAAACTTATGTTAAAAGCTATTTGGATGATTATAATGTTGAACATAAAGTTGAAATTATAAAACGTATTGGTACTTTTAAAGATTCACTGGTGAAGTACAATCCCTATAACAGGGATGACAATCCCGGTTATAATCCCAATGAACTTCTTGGAGAGACTGAATTCAGGAAAATGAAGTTCTGGATGATACTTCACAACGGAAGATATTTCAAAGGGGATATCAACGACCCCATCTGGGCTGGGGAAAGGTTTGAAATAATATGTGTTGATGTTGATGACTTTAATAATCATTTTAAAGCATATTCGTATACTCCCTTTCAAACATCTGAAAAGTTTTACCTAAATACCCGGTGGAACAGGCTAAGCAATAACGGGGAGTTTGCCAGGTCAGTTAAACTTGGCAGGGTGCTGGCCGGTGATGTTATTCACCTTGAAGTAGATTTAATCGAGTCGAGGTTCTTATTTGATAGTTTAAGGCCCGGGTTCGGAAATGGTTATTATATACCAACATCAGGCGATAATAGTACAAGTGGAAATATTTATTCTGATTTCAATTATACCTTTGAAGGCGATACTCCATTTGTGCAGGGGATACCAAATGAATTTACACACAATGCAGCGGGTAGTACTAATTCAATAACGGTATGGATTGATGAATCTGAAAATGCACTTTTTTACACTGTAACTTTTTATGAAGATGATGCAAGTTCTTCTTTAAAGAGAACAGTCAAAATTCCAGGTGCAGTTTTAGCCAGGCGCGGAGGGATGTTTACAATAACAAGCAAAACATTAGATGAGAATAATAATACCATAGGAAAGATAACTGGTGAAGCAGGTACAGGAAGAAAATACAAGGTGGATGTCACTGCATGGGGCAGTTATTATTCGCAGCCTGTAGAAACAGTAAGCTCAAGCAATAATGTTATTGCACAGGTGAAAGAGGCGCAGGTTACTCCGGGGCCCTTTACATTTTCAGCAGTAACAGCGCAGAACCTTATAAACCTGCGTATACAGGATTCTGAACATGCCGAGTATTACAGGTTGGTAATAATTGGTCCCCAGAATAGTAATTATTCGGGCAGTGCCAGGGAATTGGATTTAATTGCTCATTCCGGATTAAACAGCATTAAAATACAAAGTCCAACAGAAGAAATTAAGGAAGGTGGCCTTTACTTAATTCAGGTATATGCCATTAATAATAAAAGCATTGGCAATGGTATCCTGGCAGAGAATCAGAAGCAGTATGTAACAGTTGA
>JBHPHB010000229.1:0-2642 GCA_042569985.1 Spirochaetota bacterium
TTTAATCCATCTAATTAAAGAATATGCTCCGCCGGAATAATAATGAAAAATAAATTTAAGCTTATTCATAATTGACATGTAAGGTTTATTAGCCAAATATATATCATGGGCTTTATTTTTCTGTTTTTTATTTAAATAATTATGAATTAAAGTTAGTCTATATTTATTGATAGATATATTAATAGATTCATTATATAATTTATCAGTGTAAATATTATAGTCTTGTAGTAATGAGATACGATCTTTTACTCTTCCTATTATATTGTGTTCTTTGGTAGATGACCAGATTCCATGTGAATGGATCCTATACCGTGCCATAACCTCAGGGATAATGCCAATTTTCCCATAATACGCATGTAATAAATGAAGTTGATAATCTCCTGTGTAATGGTTTGAGAACCAATCGGGTAAAGGCTTATCATAAAATTGCCACCTGTATAATACCGAGCAGGTATTCATGAGATTATCATTTATCAATTCTTCGATAGGGTAGGTCTGTTTCCACCTGTTTTTATCCGGGAAAATATATGGAGGTGAATTTTCATCCTGATAAAAATTTTCTACTGGATGAAAACATATTGAATATTCTTTATTAGCCTCAAGAAAATCAACCTGCTTTTGCAACTTATAGGGATCGATCCAGTAGTCATCGCCTTCGCAAATTGTAATATATTTACCCTTACTTTGCTTAAGGGCAAGCAAAAAATTCTGCATCATTCCAATGTTGATTTTGTTATTGAAATATTTTATTTTTATACCTTTTAAGTCTTTGTCAATTATTTCACTAATCACTTCATGGGTCTTGTCAGCTGAACAATCGTTGGCTATGATTAATTCAAATTCAAAATCTGTTTTTTGATTTAATATATTTTCCAATGTATCACGAATGTATTGTTCGTGATTATATGTGATTGTTATAATACTTACTAGATGACCATTCATTTCAAATTTTGTTTATGATATTATATTTAGAATTATTTTATATTTTATGTACTACTCTTGATATCATAAAACTTTTTTTCCAATTCTAACAGATCGCGCTTACGTTCTCCAGTTTGTTTTGCCGGTGCGCCTATGTAAATACCAAATGCATGGCAGTTATTTTTAACCAGACTTAATGCGCCAACAGCCACACCTTCTTCTAATGTCACTCCGGGCAATATAATTGAACCAGTACCTATTATCACATGTCGACCAACTTTGACATCTAGATGCTGCACATTTTTAAATTCTGCCGGGATTGTTGGATTCGTCATTGCCACGCCACTATAATCCTCATTGCTACTATAAATGACAACCCTTGATGAAAGGCCACAAAAATCACATAATAAGATATTTCCACCGCCTATTAAAGCTGAAAAAACTCCAATATGAATGTTGTTGCCAATATCTATACCTCCATCACCAGCGGACAGGACGCAAAAATCGTCAACTCTTACATTATCACCAATCCGAATGTTTTCGCAGTTGTAAAATGAAGCCTTTTCAGAAAGCATCACGTCTTTCCCAATACTGCTAAAATTCATTTGTTGAATATGCTCATTTTTCAGCCAACTCATATTATGCCTCATCAGTTTATCAGATTATTTCCAATAATCCACAAAACCTTTTTTATAAAATAAATATTCAAATTGAAATTCAGTATTAATTCGTTCAATTTTTTCTTCAATATCTAAATTCTTTTTTTTGAATAAAACCCAACTTTTTGCAGTGGGACAGTAAATTGAAGAATAATAACCCCATTGTTTCATTAAATGCGACATGCTTTTATTAGTATGAAATGCACTATGTACTGCTAATAAATAGAACCAATCTGGATCTTTTGGAATTTCCTCACAAACTACAGTATGAAGTACAAGAGAGCCAGTATTGGAAACAAAAGAATTGATTTCATCCAAATGCTCTTTTTTTGTGATGTGCTCAAATACTGCGCTATTTACTACTGTTTCAAATTTTTTATTCCTGATATTATCTTGTGACAAATATTTTATTTCATCTGATAATGTATCATCCTGCATATATTTTTCATAGACGGGCAACAATATATTAAAATATTTTAGTACTATTTTAGATAAAGTTCCATATCCCCCACCCCAGTCAATATAATTTGAAGAAATAATCTCATGTTTCTGAAGAACATTTAAAAGTGTAGCTATATCCAAATATGGCGGCTGATTGAAATTCTTTTTATTACTTTGATTTTCAATATAAGAATGAAATTTATAATTAAGTGCTTTCCATGCTTTTTCATCCATTTCTGAATGAGTTTTTGATACCATAAATCCGCAATTGCTGCATTTAAAGTAATCAACAACACCAAGCATAAATAAATTTTCAAAACTCTTTAATTTATTGAAGTCTTTACTAAAGTAAAAAAACATTTCGTTATCACAAATTATACAGTTCATATTTGATTTTTAAGTTCCTCTATATGATTGAATAAATTATCAATAATAGTATAATAGCAAAGTCGTCTTTATTAGAATCATGATTTTAATACAGCAATAATACGATCTGAATCCTTATTTCCCAAATCCGAATAAATGGGCAGGCAAACCACCTGTTCTGTTATCTTTTCAGCTACAGGCAATTTGCCCGGTTGAGCCGAATCAAGGTCTTTGTATACAGGAAACTGACTGATA
>JBHPHB010000230.1:0-2620 GCA_042569985.1 Spirochaetota bacterium
ATCTATGCAGACCTCTTAATCGACGGCAAGAAAGTTTCTCCCGGCGTGAAGGTTATGAAGAGGGAATACCTGGATGTTTTATTACCCAAAACAAAGAGAAAAATTTCTCTCAGGGGATTTGATGTAAGGAAACATCTCGTTGAAATCTATATTGAGCCCGGCAAACAAACAGTTATTCCCCCGGACACGGTGATGGTAAACCTGTCATTGAAAAGGCTCATCTGGGTAGTGTGGCTTGGAACTATTCTAATTGCACTGGGCGGACTTGTAAGTATGAGAAGGGTAATGAAGAACAGAAACTCCTGATAGTCACTGTTCAAAAAAACTTATCATTTCTCTTTCGTACCATGCGTCAAGTTTTATGTTTTCTATGAAGCCGTTATGGCCGCCATATTTATGGATTATGAGAGTTACCGCAGTGGAGGATTTTAAATTATAAAAATCCTCCACGGGAATAATGGGATCGTCCTCTGATGTAACTATATGCATGGGTACATCAATTTTACTTAAAGAAGCCGGCTTTATAGTATACTCTTTAAAGTATTCAGTTGAAGACCCATATTCAGAATATCTTGGGATCAGCCTGTCCGTAATAATCCTGCATGTTTCCAGATTAATTACATCATCAAAATTATATAAATGGGGATAGAGCTCCTGTTTCTTAACTAGGGAGCGGCGCCATTTCTTTAAAAAATATTTTCTCATCATGAAACTATTGTCCAGTAAATCTGTCGATTTTTCGGGGTCCATCAATGGGCTTATGCAGTAAACACCTTTAAGATTGCCAATCTTTTTTGCGGAATGCCTCATGGCAACCCTCAGTGCAAAGTTTCCACCCATTGAAAAGCCAACTAAAAATACGGGTTTGTTCCGTGATAATTCCGCAGCGGCACAAATGGCATTATAAACTTCATCAATTAGTGTTGCATAAAAGAGGCCTTCATTGAGGTGGTAACTGTCTCCATGGTCTTTGAAGTTTAACCGGAACAGGGAATAGCCTTTTTCATAAAGGTACCTGCCGGTACTAACCATGTATGCCGACTCATGGCTGCCCTCCCAGCCATTGAGCATTATAACAAGGCCGCGGGCCGAATCGTTTTTCTGTGGAGAAAAATATCCCAGCAGGCGGACTCCATCACCGGCATCGATTATCATATCCCCGCCGCATTCAACCATTCTGTTTTTACCAATTTTGCGGAGCTTACTGCTTGCGAGAATTGTCTGCGCCTGTGTCCCTCTTAGATAAAAGGGGGGATTAAATTTATTATCCATGGGAATATTCACCTGTCATATAATCCCGTAAAAACTTTCATCAAATTCGGGCTTATCCTTATATTTCATCATTAAAAAGCCCATGCCACCTTCAATATTAGTAAGGATTTCCGGTGCTATTTCAATACCTGCCTTATGCAAAGCCTTAACGGCATCTTCCGGTTTTGGAGGACATCCCTTAACTGGTATTACCTCATTAATTCTATCACAATCCATGTTTAAATCACACATGCATTTGCCGAGAAGAATTGTTTTGTTAAATCCGCCCCGGGATTTCATAATCTTTCCGGAAAGGACCTCAACATTATCCCATGGTTCACCCTTCCATGCAAATAAGATGGCGGCCATAATGCTCCCATAGATAAAAGTACAATATGTACATAATGTGGGATCATGTTTCCTGTATGAAATGCCTTTGAGACCTCTTTTCTCCAGGCTTAAAGGCATGGTTTCATCTTCATTGTAGGGAATTGAATATTCATGAAAAGACTGAACGTCCTCAATTTTTTCCCCGGCTATTTCAACGTCAGACAGGTCAAGAGGCCTTCCCATATTCTCTGCTGTATAAACAAGGGACTTCACATCAGAAGGGTTATAGCCCAGGAGTCTTGCACCCACCAGGTCAGCTGACAGAAAGTCAGATGATGCAATAATCAAATTGGTCCTCCTGGCCCTGCCGTTTGGTGCCGGTCCTCTCTCCAGAGAATATATGCCGTCAATTATCGTGCACCATGGGGGTAAAATTCCATGTAATTGAGAGATCATGTAATTCAGATCTTTATCATGGTCAGGCGAATGACATTTTTTTCTTGAAGAAATATCGAGGGTGCCCTTTATATTCTTAATGCCAAGGCTGACTTTTGCCTGGGCATGTGTCTTTAATACAGGGACATTCACAATAAAGTCTGAGTTAAGGGTATCACGATTTACCTTAAGCTTAATCCCATTATCAATATGAACCTCCTCATAGGGTGAATCAAAAAAATCAATAAGCCTTACTCCATATCTTTCCTTCAATTTGTTGTATCCAAGATTTTCATAAGCAAGGCCCGGCACTTCACTTTGTCCCGATGTGGGGCCCATAATTCCTTCACCAATTGTTATGTGTTTTATACCATAATCCATTAAAGTTTTTACAATTTCTTCAATAACCGTGGATGTTGTAATCACACCCCATTTGGGAAATACTCCACTTTTGGTCCACATTACAATATTCGGTTTAATGAGGACCTTCTCGTTACCACTGAGTCCATTAAATGCCCCCGATAGTTCCACGGCCTTACTAACTGAATTATCATTCTCTTTATATTTTACAATTGATACCTTCTTTTTTTCCATAACTACCTCA
>JBHPHB010000231.1:0-2605 GCA_042569985.1 Spirochaetota bacterium
CATTAAATGCCGTGAATGTGAAGATATGACCATGAAAAAGATAAATTTTCTGGATTACTCAGATATAATTATGGATTATTGCTCTTCATGTGGATCTATGTGGCTTGACAAGGATGAACTGTCCAACATGCATAATTATATTAAGAAAGTCGAAGAGGGTAGTCATGAAAGTAAAAATCCAAAGGGGTTTGACCTGCTGGTAAAACTGAATGAGATAGCTTACTCTATATTTCATTAAATGCTAGGGTGTTTTTGCGCACCTGAATCCGTAATGGTGGTAGGGTTTATTTTTTGCGAAATGAGATCTCCTGTTTGATGCACGTGCATATCTGTAGTCCCACCACCAGGAACCCCCTTTTAGCACTTTTTGTTTGTGCCCGGGGCATTTATCATTTCCATTGCATGGTCCCCTGGGGTTTTTACCCGAACAGTTTTTACCGCATTTTGTATAATTGGGACTATACCAGTCATTCACCCACTCCCAGGAATTACCGGACATATCATACAAACCATATCTGTATGCAGGGCGCGAGCCAACATCCCAGGTTTTCCCGGTACCGCAACCTTTCTTTCCCCTTTCCTTTATTATTGACCTTTTACAATCGGCCCTTTTATTTCCCCATGGATATAATTCACCATTTGGCCCGCGAGCAGCCTTTTCCCATTCTGCCTCTGTGGGTAATCTTTTGTTTTTCCAGTTACAATATTTTCTTGCCTGGTACCAGCTTAAACCCAGCATCGGTTGTCTTGGATTGTCATACCCCCTGTAATTGGGACCAGCTTTAGTGCATTCTCCAGCTTTATAGCATTTCATATAATCACTGTAAGTGACCTCGTATGTATCAATAAAAAAGGTACTTAATATAATTTTCATCACAGGGCCCTCATCCCTAATCTTTCTCCAGGTATCCTCATCAATGGACACATCATTGCTTCCCCTGGTAAAGGGGCCTCCGGGAATGCACTTCATGTCAGCGGGAATTTTAAGATCGCCACATTTTTTAAACCCAACTGATAGATTGCCGTTTGCAGGCGGGCCGCATGCAGAAATTTGCACAATTATCGCTATTACAAAAATAATTTTAAATACGTGTCTTTTTCCCATATAATCAGGATTTCTTCGATTCACCGGCTTTCTTTTTTTTCAATACAGGTTTCTCAGTAACTTCACTATATCCTGTTTTTCCGTAAACTTTTACCTTTCCTTTTTTCAGTAAATACCTTAATTTAAGCCTTGAGTCACCATGTTTAAGCCATTCTTTAAAGACATGTAATGGCATTGTGTTATAGTGGAAGCCAAGGTTTTTTATTGCGTAGTGAGAATCAGGTGCCCAGGGATATCTATACCTGGCAATAGACATGGTGCGTAATATAATGGATTTATTATCTATAGGCATTTCAAGGATATTTTTTCTAAAGCTTGGAACATACTTCGGAAAGTATTCCTCTGCATTTGATACATAAATAATTCCGATTTTTATTCCCATCTTTCTTGCACTTTTAGCAATTCCAATGAGCGTGGTATTTTTATTAAGGTCTCCTTTTACAACTTTGATATGTCCTCGAACTGCAAGATTTCTTATCCATTTATACTGGCTTTCATCATTGAGCCACACCTTATAATTTCTCTTTTTTGCCAAAAAGAAAACAAGTTTAATGCGTTTTTCCACAACATTTCTTGATATTTTATATGCCTTAATGATTTTTTTTAGATCGGCATCATCTTTATACACTTTATTCAGCAGTTCTAATACTTTTTTCATAGATTTTCTTTTCCATGATAAAATGTACTCCTCCGAAGTTTTTGATGATTTTATTAATGCAAGGTGTACCTTGTTAGCAGCGACAACGATCCTGGTAAAATCCATAAACCATATCCATTCAGACTTTGCCCATGCAGCAAGGGTGTAATTTTGAATAGAACCAACACCTATATATCCTCCACCAATACCGGTAATTTTGTCTTTGAATATGTCAAGTCTTGATTCATTTGATACTGTGGTGTATCCATATTCCCAAAGTGTTTTCTTAAGATTCTCCTGGGCTGTTTGATTAAAAATTGCCAGCTTTTCCTTTTCAGATAAAGAGGGCATGGTTTTTGCACCAAGACAGCCAGTATTTATTATGCTAAATGTAAATAATAGAGCAAATGAAAATATTTTAAACGTAATGATTTTTGTTTTGAAGTTAATAGCCATATTATAGATCCCTTTCCAAAATTATTGTTTGCAAATGCAAAATTAAAACCTTTTATTAATTTTATTGATTTGAGTCAAGTTAAATTAACGGCACTTCTGAAAATTAGATTTTTGTAATTTAGCTGGAACCGGGGTTACCAGGTGCAATAGATTTAACAATGAGAATAAGTGAAAATCAAGTAGGAGAATTTACAGGGATTTTAACCTTTCATCAACTGCAAAATATGAATTCTTCAAATAGAGTTGATTCTGAAATCTTCGGGGATTGAGGTATACACTGGAAACCCGTTTTGCCATAATTACATTATATTTTTTATCCAGTTTAACAATATAGATCCCGTTTTTAAATTTAACCCTATTAATTTTTTTGATTTTTACAGTTACGTACCTGGATGTTTTTTTGAATT
>JBHPHB010000232.1:0-2583 GCA_042569985.1 Spirochaetota bacterium
TGTAGTAATGAGATACGATCTTTTACTCTTCCTATTATATTGTGTTCTTTGGTAGGATTGGACCCATTTCTACTTTTACAAGGTTAAATCTATGATTCGAGTTGCTGCACTTACTTCAGGACGCAATGTACCCTCCACCCGCTTTCGCATAAGACAGCATATTCAACCACTGGCTGAATATGATATTTCAGCTCATGAATATTGTCCTGTGATTTCAAAAAATGCATATATTCCGTTTTTACCGAGAAGTATTCGGATAAGATATGTTCCACCTTTAATTCCATTTTTTGTTGGTCTGGAGTCGGTTAAATTCTGTAGCATATTTAGCGGAGTTATAAGGAGCAGGAGTCATGATGTTGTATGGTTAGAGCGTGGTTTATATCCTGGATATCCAACTATCGAATTTGCAATTAAAAAACCTCTGGTATTGGATGTTGACGATGCTGTTTGGTTTTCAAAGCCATTTGGCGAGCTACAGATGAGAAAAACAGCACAACGAGCAGACCGGATTGTTGTTGGTAACCAATATCTTGCAGAATGGTTTAGTAAATTCAATAAGAATATAATTGTTCTACCCACGACAATAGATACGGATCGTTTTTTGCTGAAATTAAACAATGAAAATCAACCTTTTACCATAGGTTGGACCGGCACAAGTGGTAATTTTAATTATCTTTATGAAATTAATTCTACACTCAAATCATTTTTCAGTTATGCAAAGGATGCACGTATGTTATTAATTGCTGACAAATTTCCGGAAGGTCTTGATATCCCTTTTAATAGACTCGATTTCATAAAATGGTCAGAAGAGAATGAAAATTCAATGATTACGAAAATGGATGTGGGAATAATGCCTCTACAAGATAATTTATGGACACGAGGTAAATGCAGTTTCAAGATGTTACAGTATATGGCATGCGGAAAGCCGGTAATAGTATCACCTGTGGGGATGAACACTGAAGTGCTGGAAAAAGGGAATGTTGGGTTTGGTCCAAATAATGATAAGGATTGGCTGGATGCCTTAGTATATCTTTATGAAAATCGTAGTGAGGGTGTATTACTTGGACAAAACGGAAGACAGATCGTTGAAAAGCATTATTGCCAAAAAAAAGCAACTAACTGTCTCGCTGATATTTTTAATAGTTTTTTCTAGAATTTCCATTTCTCACAGCAATTATTCTCAATAGTAAAGGACATCAATTTAAAGTGTCATATATTTATGCATTAAGTATCAGCAGGGGCAGTGAACATGTTATGTATAGTCGCAGAATGGGAATTGTTGAGCTGGTATTTAGAAATGTACGAAATGCCAAATGACTGAACTTATTTGCCTTGAGAACAAAAAATGAAGATGAGTATCCAATGAGAGTTATATCGTTTTATTCCGACAACCTTTTTAAAATGGAAACAACTATTTGTCATGGGATCATTGTAATTAAGCTAAAAAATAGATTTTTCAAGTAACAAATATTCAAATTATAGAGAAATAGAATGCTTTTTAACTCAATTGACTTTGCAATATTTTTACCAATAGTTTTTATACTATATTGGTTTGTGGCTAACCGTAATATAAAACTTCAAAACTTTTTCATAGTTTCAGCAAGTTATTTTTTTTATGGTTGGTGGGATTGGAGATTTTTATCTTTGATTGTTTTCAGTACTATTGTTGATTATAACGTTGGACAAAAATTAAGAAATGAAGAAAATCAAACAAGAAGAAAATTTTTTCTTTTAGTGAGTGTCATCGTTAACCTTGGATTTTTAGGATTCTTTAAATATTATAACTTTTTTCAAGATAACTTTATTACTGTTTTTTCATTCTTCGGACAAGAAATACAAGGCAATACTCTAAATATTATATTACCAGTTGGTATAAGTTTCTATACATTTCAAACATTGAGTTACACCATAGATGTTTATAAACGAAAATTTGAACCAACTAATGATTTTATAGCTTTTTCCGCTTTTGTGAGTTTTTTCCCTCAATTAGTAGCCGGCCCAATTGAAAGAGCTGCAAGTTTATTATCTCAATTTTATAAAAAAAGAATATTTGAATATGATAAAGCTGTTGATGGGTTAAGACAAATTTTATGGGGATTATTCAAAAAGGTGGTAATTGCAGATAATTCAGCACAAATAGCAAATGAGATTTTTAATAATTCAGAAACTTATTCTGGTAGCACATTAGTGATAGGAGCAATATTCTTTACTTTTCAAATATATGGAGACTTCTCTGGTTATTCAGATATTGCCATTGGTATATCAAGACTATTCGGATTTAACTTAAAACAAAATTTTGCTTTTCCATATTTTTCAAGAGATATTGCAGAATTTTGGAGACGTTGGCATATTTCACTTTCAACTTGGTTTAGAGATTATTTGTATATTCCATTAGGTGGTAGTCGTGGTAGTACTTGGATGAAAGTTAGAAATACATTTGTCATTTTTATTGTGAGTGGATTTTGGCACGGAGCAAATTGGACTTTTATTGTGTGGGGTATATTGAATGCAATTTATTTTTTACCTATTTTTGAACTGACCCCCGTTGTCTAGACATTTTTCTAAAAACTTCTAGGTGGATTC
>JBHPHB010000233.1:0-2568 GCA_042569985.1 Spirochaetota bacterium
AAACGCCAATAAAAAAATGTGGAAATGAACCCAGGTATGCCCTCCCCACGGGGTATCCCAGTAAATTTGCCATTCCGTAACTGTTCCCTATGGGTACGCCATTTTTGTCTGAAATTTCCTGATACTGGTCAACGACTTTTGTTATACCATCTGTATTAATATTTGTAGGTGGTATAGTTATTTCAGTTCCGGCATAACTTATATTGCATATAAAAACAATTATTATAAAAATAAATAAGATTTTTGCATTAAACCTTTTCATTAACATCCTCAATCCTGATCTGATCTTATTCTCGTCAAATTCCCCTGCAAATATCAGTCTTAAATTCAATAGTTTATTCATAATAATGTCGTCCGATATAACAACATTTATTACCTAACTTCTAAATATAAGAGGTAACTATTATGTTTAAATTTAATTCGAAAATATTGTATTGTCAATCGAAAATTAAGATTTGAAGATCATAATAGAAGTTGCACCTGAACACTATGCTGCAAAGTGTTCAGGTGATGAGTTTTAATATTTACAACCTGTCCGTCTATTCAGTAAGGACAAGGGGCCCGTTTTTTGTAACGGCAACTGTATGTTCAAACTGGGCAGATAATTTTCCGTCGGCAGTCACAACGGTCCATTTATCCTCAAGTCCCTCAACATCTTCAAGGCCTTCATTTAAAATTGGTTCTATTGCAATAACAAGGCCTTCTTCTAAAACTAAACCCGTTCCCCTTTTACCAAAATGAGGCACAGAAGGAGGTTCATGAAGTTCGAATCCGGTGCCATGGCCGGAAAACTTTTTTACAACATTGAACCCCCGGCATTCTGCCTTATTTTGGATTGCAGCACCAATATCACCGAGCCTGTTTCCCGGCTTCATTTCTTCAATACCAGCTATTAAAGATTCTTTACAGGAATTTATCAGGCTTTTAGCGCCATCCCCGATTTTACCAATGGGAAATGTGCAGCAGGAATCGCTTAAGTAACCATTGCATACGATTCCAATATCAACCTTTAAAATATTTGAATTTTTGATGATCTTTTTTTTCATCGGGATCCCATGGACGACCTCATTATCTATAGATATACTCGATGCAAAATTATATCCCAGTACTGTTTTAAAAGCAGCACGGGCCTTTTTCTTATAGATGTAGTCGTCAATAAAGGAATCCAGTTCCCAGGTTGAAATACCATCAAGAGACATCGAGGAAATTTTACCGAAAAGCTCTGAAATTATTCGACCCGATTCCCTGATTCTCATAATGTCATCGGGGCTTTTAAGCCTTATAGAAGATTTCCCCATCTAAAAAACGTTTACGCCTGGGCAACCTTATTGACCTGGGAAACCTTTTGCGGTTCAGCAACCTTGTTTACCTGGGAAACCTTTTGCGGTTCAGCAGCCTTGTTGGCCTCGGGAACCTTTTGCGGTTCAGCAGCCTTGTTGGCCTGGGCAGCCTTTTTCGGTTCCCCTTCTTTTTTTACCTTTTCCTTTGTCAGGCCAGCAGCAACCAGAATCTTATTTTCTATATCAAGGCTTATCTTAGGATTTTCTTTGAGGTATCTCTTTACATTCTCCCTTCCCTGGCCTATCCTATCTTCATTGTAGGAATACCATGTGCCTGCCTTATTGATAATATCAAACTTGACCCCAAGATCAAGGATCCCTCCCTCTCTTGATATGCCGGAATTATACATTATATCAAATTCAGCCTGCCTGAAAGGCGGTGCCACCTTATTTTTCACTACCTTTACCCGCACCCTGTTACCGTGTGCCTCATCACCATTTTTCAGGGTCTCAATTCTCCTGATATCAAGGCGCACTGAAGAATAGAACTTAAGTGCATTCCCACCAGTAGTTGTTTCGGGAGAGCCGAACATAACGCCTATCTTGTATCTTATCTGGTTAATAAAAATTACGCTTGTCTTGGACTTGGCAATAATACCTGCAAGCTTTCTCATGGCCTGGCTCATAAGCCTTGCCTGGAGGCCCATGTGGGCGTCTCCCATTTCTCCGTCAATTTCCGCCTTTGGCACAAGGGCTGCCACTGAATCTATTACTATAATATCAACGGCCCCCGACCTCACCAGGGCCTCTGTTATTTCAAGCGCCTCCTCCCCTGTGTCCGGCTGGGCTACCAATAGATCATCAGTATTGACTCCCAGTTTTGCCGCATATGCCGGGTCAAGGGCATGCTCGGCATCAACAAAAGCCGCAACACCTTCAATCTTCTGAGCTTCGGCAATCATGTGCAGGGTGAGGGTTGTTTTTCCCGAGGATTCGGGTCCATATATTTCAACGACCCTGCCTCTTGGTACTCCACCAATTCCAAGTGCAATATCAAGCTGAAGAGAACCTGTTGATATTGACGGGACATGGTCTTTTATGGGCTCATCGCCCAGTTTCATAATTGAACCCTTGCCATACTGCTTATCTATCTGCATTATTACGGATTCAATGGCCTGATCTCTCTGGTTGTTTTCCTTACTATTTGACATATTATTACTCCTTCTTTTTTTTTATGCAGGTATTTGTATTGAAAATCTAAATTATCCGGTTACCTGCCCTTCTATAA
>JBHPHB010000234.1:0-2536 GCA_042569985.1 Spirochaetota bacterium
AGTCAATATTTTAGAGTCAAATATTTGATTTAAAATTAACATAACAATCATAAAAGTGAAAATACTCCTATTATTTCGCCCCTCATTTGGTCTTTTTTTATACATTTCAATAGATTATGATAATATAAAGCCCGCTGCAGCCAAAGAAAAATTTAAAATGTTTTAGTATTTTAATTATTTTACGAAAATAACAGTGGAAATGAATAAATTAATATTTTGAATTTTTTAAACTTCAATAAGGAGGCTTTTTATGATTCGGCAGGATAAAATAAACCTGAAAGTTCATGAAATGGTCTTTTTGGGGATAATGATTTTTGGAGTTATCTCAATAATAATTCTAACAGTACTATGTTAGCATAGTTAATATTCACAAAAGGGATCTTGCGCTAATTTATCTTCATCTTTTTCATGTCCACCTGCTATACTGAAAATGTTGTGCCAATCAGTTTTTACTGCTGCTTCTATCATCCTTTATGCAATTGTTTTATTTAGCGGTTTCAAAAATAAACATAATAATTCTAAATCTTGTTGACAATTCTTTAATTTTTTATTAATAATAATTGGAATTAAAAAAATTGATTAGAGTGTTATATATGAGAACGATTAAACTTTTTTTGTTAATTATTTTTATGGCTCCAGTATTTATTGGAACCGGACAAAAAAACAGTAACGGGGTTTTTAATAAAACCATTCCTCAATTAAATGAAGTTGACTGTATTGCCGTTGGTGTTTTAGATAATTACCATGAGGCAACTAACAGTAACTATTGGGGCAGTGATATTTTCAGGCCCAGTTCGCTCCATGCAAAATTTAGATACAGGTGGAAAGTCGGGGGTAACATAAAAGTCAGTCGTTATTTTATCTCAAGGGATAACAGGTTGCCCGGTATTCGTCCTGGCAGCAATGTCATTGTACCGGGAGAGAAAGTCTATTTATATTTCAAACTTGGGCCCCTGATGGCCAAAAAAGGAATTGGCGCTCCCTTTCAGACTCGCCTTGTTATAAGGAAGGACGGCAGAAAGGTAAAGGATTTTGGCTGGCATAAACTTAATGCCGTGAATAAAGACAGGGTGAAGAGGACCTTTAGAAAGCGCTGGTATGAAAATATCCAGTGGTATATTAAACCTTCATCAAGATTTCCCGGGGGAAAATATGTAGCCGTACTATATTATGGCGATTATAATAGCGGGCAGCTCATCAGGATTAAATACAGGTTTACCATTAAGACATCGGCATATCCGGGCCACCGGGGTTCGCCGAAATACAGGGGTTCACCGAGATACCGAAAGTCTCCCTTGCACAGGGGATCGCCCGGGTACCGCAAGTCACCCATGTACAGGGGAAGCCCCCGTCACCGCTGAGCTCCTCAATGAGAATGGGGGATCATAATTTACGGGGAGTTCAAATATAAATTGCTGAAACTCAAGAAATATTTTACGGGCCGCTTGATTGTGGCCTTTTTACTGTTTTCTGTTATCCCGCTTTTGAATTTCAGCATTACACCATTTTACAGCATAAGGATATATTTAATTCACCTTTTATTATCTTTCTATTTTATTTTTATAATAATTAAATTCTATATTAAAGGCACAATTGATAATATTAAATTATCAGTTGTTGACCTGTTGTTCCTGGGATTCTACCTGTTATATTTTATTTCAGCTTTTACATCTTCAAACGGGCCGGTATCGCTCAATGCAGTGATTAATGAATTTCCATTTATAATGATTTACATCTCTTTTTAAGACTTATCATTTTCCAATAATTGCCTCCCTGGGAAATCCAAATTTCTTTGCAGAATTCCTGGTTCTGGCTTTACCTTTTACATTATCATATTTTTTGACAATTAAGAAGAGATGGCTTTTCATACTATTTTTTATTGTTCAGGGGACAGCAATATTTTTAACATACTCCAGGCTGGCATGGGCTGTCTTAGCTCTATTCATGGTATTAATACTTGTTTTTACTGCGAGTCATCATAGACGGACATTGTTTTTATCATACATTATTTTTTTTCTTATCTGTTTATCTTTTTTCATTTATCATAATAAAAGCGATTCAAGTAAAACAAGGCGGGTGATTAACAGTATCTCTATAGGGAAGTCAAATCTTTTCAGGTCAAGGAGCATAATATATAAAACCGGTTATAAGATGTTAGCTGAATCGCCACTCTTTGGTTTTGGGGCCGGCACATTCAGCTATCATTACCTTGATTATCAGGGGAAGGTGGCACAGGAACTTGGGAGGGGTGCCTCAAAGTATCAATACCTTGACCTTGAGCATGCACATTCGGATTTTATTGAAATTGGAATTGAATCAGGTTATATTGGTCTTTCTCTATTTGTTATTCTATTGCTGTATTTAGTATTCCGGGGAATGATATTTTTAAAGGGGGATCCTCATTATGACTTGAAATATATATGCATGATACCGCTCCTTTTTATACCCTTTGGCATATGGGCATTTCCTTTTCACCTGCCCTTTAGCAAGGCTGTCTTTTTATTTTCCCTTGCTTATATCTCATATCAAAATAAAT
>JBHPHB010000235.1:0-2436 GCA_042569985.1 Spirochaetota bacterium
CGCCGGCCCCAGAGGCGCGGGTTTAGAAAGAGGCACTCACTCACTTTGTTCGCTCTTTTGCGGCAACTTTTTGCCCGCCCAAAAAGTTGCAGAGGTATTTATCCCTTTTTCAAAAGGGAACCTCCCAACCCGAAGGGTTGGAAAGAAAACTATTTATCCTTTGTACAATCAAAGAAAGTGACATTAATATATTTATTGTTTGACTTATTGTATAATTGTGATATAGTATCTTTTTATATAATAAAGGAAATTAAAAAATGAATTATAACAAGTTGATGAAGAAGGCCGTGGCATTTCACGGACATTCATGTCCCGGAGTTGCATTGGGAGTTATGGCTGCGGGATACATACTGGACCAGGGAAATCAATTCAGCATTGACGAGGAGCTGGTGGCAATTGTGGAAAATGATAACTGCAGCGTTGACGCGCTTCAGGCCCTCCTTGGCACTACTTTCGGAAAGGGGAACTTTAAGTTTTTAGATTATGGTAAAAATGCCTATACCTTCTATAACCGCAAAACAGGAATGGCCCTGAGGTTGTCCCTTAAAGATGACAAATTATGGTCCAAGGATATATCCCGTGAAGAAAGGACAAAAATAATCCTGAAAAGTAATCCCGAAGATATATTTGACATTCAAGAGGTTGAAATGGAGGTTCCGGAATCTGCCAGGGTCCATGACTCAATTGTATGCGCAAATTGCGGTGAACTGGCAATGAGCACGAGGATACAAAACTGGAATGGTAAAAAACTGTGTACCCCCTGTTACGAGGCATTGGGCAACTGATAAAATCCCACTATACCTCATCTGTCAAACTTCAGGTGCATCACCTTATTACTCTTCGATAAAACCGGGATAATTGTAAAAAGAACTCTCAGGTATAGTGGGAATCTTTTCATGTCTTGTCTGATAACGAACCTTTCCTTAATAAAAGTTATGCCCTTAAACCATGATTCCAGTTCTTTGCCGCTCTTAATTCCCCATTGCAGCAATTGCGCTGCCTTATCGTCAAGGGGGTCATCGTATTTCTTTTTATCAACCATCTTAACAAACATTGGATGCAATGCTTCCATGAGTATTTCGGAACCGGGAAAGTTCTCCTTTATCATGTGTAACAATTTTTTGTTCTCATCTTCGCTGAGATAAAAGCAGAGGCCCTCGGCGATAAAGAGGGTTTTCTTGCCTTTGGGTATTTCTTTGATCCATGAATCATCAAGGGCTGAACAGGAAATGAACTTATAATTACGGGTTTCCTGAAAAAAGTTTTTCCTCAGTTCAATAATTTCGGGGAAATCTAATTCGTACCAGAGGACCCTGCTATTATCAACCCTGGGAAAACGTGTATCAAGGCCGCATCCAAGATTTACAACAACAGAATCAGGATTATTATCCAGAAATTTTTTCACTTCTTCGTCAAAGATAATTGTCCTCAGGCAAACCCCCATTCGGCTGATGATATAAAGCTTTGTTCTGCTTATATCATAATCGAGGCTGTCAAGAATTTCCACCGACTTGGGATCACTTATAGCACCATTTTCATCCTTTGTTTCCACGTAACGGGAAATTAAAGGAAAGAGAAGTGTTTCCTTAACGTCATCAAGATTTTCAACTGATATGCTTTTTGTTGTTGTCATAATAAACCTCCGTTAAATTGAAATTGAATTCATATTCAGTACTGGTGTAAAAAAAATGATGTATTTACCGATCTTTACATCGATTATTTTCTAATAAACTTCTCAATGACAAGCATAATGGCATCATGGGCATCATCTCTGTCATATCCAATCTCTCCGCTGGTAAAGGTTTTAAAGAAAAGTCCATAAATCATACGTTCCATTGTACCCATGAGGACCTGGCGCATTGCCGAGGGTTTCAAAGAATCATCAAATACGCCCTGCTCCTGTCCGTACCTCATAATCTCATCAATTGTAGCCACCAGGTACCTGTTTGCTTTCATAATCTTCAGGCGTTTCTTTTTAAGGCCCTCATCCTTGATCATGACAGTGTGGGGATGTGCTTCATGCAAAACCTTTGTTAAACTTAATGTGTAATCATTTTTTAATAGCATCTCTTCGAAATTTTGAAGCAGGGCATGAAGCTTCTTAACGGGATCATTAAGGCTATCTAACCGCTCAATATTTAAATTATTTATTTCATTGAGAAAATAGAGAACTATTGACAGAAGTACATCCAGCTTATTCTCGAAATAAGAATAAAGAAGCCCTGTTGATATTCCCGCTTCCTTGGCAATATCGGCAATTGTGGCATACTGGTATCCCTTTTCCGCAAAGACCATTGTTGCGGCTTCCAGTATTTTTATCCTTTTGGACTCATCCATAAATGTTCAAAACTATTTTTCGGGTCTTTCATATTTAAAAATGCAGACACAGTCACCATCGGCTATTGTACAAATGATACTGCCCTTCATACCCTGGTC
>JBHPHB010000236.1:0-2384 GCA_042569985.1 Spirochaetota bacterium
AAAGATTACAGTTGAGGAATGTTTAATGAAGAAACCACTATTGGGAATACTGGTTTGTGCGGTAGTTGCTTTATACGGATGCAAAAAAACCTACTACTCATGCCTGCCCAAAAGCAAAAACTTCAAGGAAATAAAAGTTGACGGTGCTGTAGTAAGGTCATGTGACATCCTTAACAACAGAGTTTTGGAAATTCTTAAGGAGAACGAGGCTTATACTGAAGAACATCGCGAAGACCACCACAGAGATTTTGGTAAACATGATCTTCTTAAGGAGCATGGAATTGACTTAACAAAGTCTAAAATTGAAAAGGACAAAAAGCTCACAATATACTTAAGCAAAGACGGTAAAACAGCTTACAAGAAAATAACATTTGATGCCAGCAGGGGAAACAGGTGCCCTGCTCCCTGTCCCCGGGGGCAAAGTATTTACAGGTATTACAGAGACCGGATCAATTCCCTTTGAAAAAATAAGACAACTGAAATTTTAACCATTATGCCAGGTAGTCCATTCACTAAAATCCTGGCGCGGTGAACGGTAACGGTTATTCGAATGGGTTTCATCGGCATAACCCATGGTTACTCCCATAATTATCCTCCGCTCTTTGCCAAGGCCCAGGATTTCAGCAACCTCTTCATTGTCATTACCCATCCGTGCCTGGGGCACCGTATTTACACCCATGGCAGTTGCAGATAACATCAAAGTCTGGGCAAATAACCCTATATCAAACAGGGCCCATTCATTGAGGTCCCTGTGAATATGTATTAAAAGCACTGCAGGGGCATTATACATCCATATGCCCAGGGGGTCTTCCGGGAGTATCCTTTCGGTATTTGCCTCTTTCTTCTTCTTTTCAAAAATTTCCCTCTGACGTTCGGGCCAGTTGATGTCCCACGATATTGAGTGGGTGGACTTTTTCTCCTTATAGCGTTTATCCATCAGTTCAGCCACTTCTTTCAGTTTTTGCCCTGTCACAACAGCAACCTCCCAGGGCTGGTTATTCATGAAACTTGGGGAAAGGGACGCCCACTCTAAAATCTTTTTTATGGTTTCTTCCTGTACCGGTTTATCCTGATACCAGCGCCTGCTCTTTCTGGCCTTTAAGACTTCACTGAATTCCAATATAAAACTCCCGGGTTACACTACTTTGAATTTATTGCATATATATCATAAACACCACCGCATTCCGTGGTATAATTATACTATAAGTTTGATTTATTATTTTCTTAATAAATCAAACTTTAACACCCATTACACGATTTTTACCTTCATGCTTTGCCCTGTATAATTCCCTGTCTGCCATCCTTATCAGGTCTGCACTTGTAAGTTCATCTGATGGAACAATAGTTGCAACTCCGGCACTAACAGTAAGGAAGATAAAGCCCTCTGAACATTCATGGGGGATTTTCATTTCCTCAATGGTCGAACATATTAATTCCCCCAGCTTTAACGCGTCTTCATGCTTTACGGATGGTATTACTGCAACAAATTCCTCTCCCCCATAACGGGCAACCATTTCCCCGGCCCTCCTGATATTATTATTAATACTTTCAGCGGTTTTGCAAAGGCACTCATCGCCCACCTGGTGGCCATATATATCATTGTATGATTTAAAATTATCGATGTCAACCATTATTACAGAGAGGTTGGTTTTGTTCCGGCAAGCCCTCTGCCATTCAATTCCCATTACCTCGTTAAAACGGCGCCGGTTTGCCAGGCCCGTGAGTCCGTCCTCCATTGAATACTTCTTTAATACCGCTTCAGCCTTTTTATCTTTCAGTATGGACCACATGCTGTTCATAAACAGCATGGTCTGCCTGATATCTTCATCATTATAGGGCTCTACCTTGTTCCCCACTCCCGCCACAGCTACAATTTTCTTCATATCAAATATGGGCACACTGAGGTGACGGAGGACGTGGAAATGCCCCTTGGGATAACCCTTCCTGTCGGTCCTTTGGGGATAATCATTATGCACAACCGGTGTCCGCAGGCGTACACTATCGGCCCAGATTCCGGCGCTGTCAATGGGATAATGCTGGGTTTTCTCAGCAGTACAGTGTGTCATAACTTCTTTTGACCATGAAACCAGGTCAATTGTCTTGTTATCCTCATTAACAAAATGCAGGTAGCCCCCGGTGCTCCTGGTGAGGGTCACAACAATTTCAAGGGCATACTCCCTTATTTCCTGTTCAGTCACATTATCCATCTGGCTAAGAGCCAGCAATGACTCCAGGCGCTTTTCATTCTGCTTCAGGTCCTTTTCTGTCTTTTTGAGCTCTTCAACTTTGTCCAGCAGATCTTCGTAGGTAGGTTTATTTTCCATGCTTTTTTTTTAACCGGTTTTTTTAATTTGTACCCTTTAACTTGTCAATTTCATTCTTTA
>JBHPHB010000237.1:0-2350 GCA_042569985.1 Spirochaetota bacterium
CTATTAATGATTTGCTTCTTTAGTTTTAATTTTTTCGGCACTGCTTTCTCTGATGAAGAAATTAAAAAGGAGAAGGTAATTGAAATAATTAAAATGGTTGAAACCAAGCTGCAATTATTAATTTCCGAGAAGAAAAGCACTCTCTATGCACAGGATGGAATTGAAAAGATTAAAGCGATAATAGCAAGTTCTAAAAATCTTTTGAAAGAAGAAAAGACTGAACAGGCATATTATGAAATTGTTATTGCCAAGGCCTACTTTAGAGTAATATCATCACGAGAAAAATTATTTGACGCCGAGAAAAAATATAACAAAAGAAAAAACGAGATAAATAAATAGGTTATAACTATGAGAAAAGTCACCATATTAATTTTGATATTTTTTGTTTTTTATTTCGATAATGCCTATTCATGGGAAAAAAAAGATGCCTCAAAGGCGATACAAATTGCAGAGACAAGGTTGAACTCTGTTGATAATATGTCCGGTCTTTATACGTTTGTTCCCTATGATACATATCATGATGCTATTATCTTTCTTATAATCTCAAGGAATTACCTGAAGGAGGGGAAAATGAACCTCTCTTATTTTTATGCTACTCTTTCAATTATAAGAGTAAAAACCGCTATAAACATTGCAAAGACAAGGTCATTTAATTACAAGACAGTTTTGCTTGAGGCTAAATTTCAGAAAACAAAGACTGATAAGTGCTACACTAAAATTAAAGCTATTAAAAATGAAATTATAAAGTCAAATGTCAAAAAGGACATTGTGAAAAAACAAATCACAAAAGTTGTTGATACTAAATTTAAGTATCTCAAGCTAATAATAGATGCCAATCTTATTAAGAAGGGGTCAGCTTTTACAGTCACCCTATTTGACAGGGATATTTTTGAAAAAGGGGAATATACTCTTAATTCACACGGCATGAACACACTGGATAATATAATAAAAGTGGTGAATAAATATCCCAAAAGTGAAATTCAAATTGTAGGACACACAAGATTTCTTGATAAAAAAAGAAAATCAGAGAAAAAAGCAAAAGCCCTTTCAAACTATTTTACAAAAAATGGAATTGAACAGAATTCTATTGAAGTTACCGGGCTGGGAAATAGAGAAGTAATGAATACTGCAATGGGATTTCGGCGGGTAGACAGGATTGTTATAGTTATAACAGGAATAGAACTTCCCGTCAGCGATTAGACTGTTATGCCAAAATCAATCGTGTGAGAAATCAATATCTACAATCATCATTCTTGGTGACTTTGTACCTCTGTAAACATTATTTTCTAAATTATATACAATATCAATTTTCTTGCCAGAAACAAAATATGATTTCATTATTTTGGCCATACTCCAACCGATTGCCGTTAATTTTACATTCTCATTAAATAAAAATTTTCCATGGGCAGAATCGCTTCCAAAAGACAGAAATTCATGAACCTCAATATTTCTTGTTATGAACATCGGTTCTTCGTTGTCCTTTCCAAATGGTTCAAGAATGGAAAGGCAATCAATAAAATCACTTGTAATAATGTTTAAATCAACTTCCAGATCAATTATCAAAGACTTTTCAACATTATAACTTTCCCCAATGGATTCTCGCATCAAATCGATAATTTTTTCTAGTTTATCTATTGTTGCTGTAAATCCAAATGCCTGGTTATGCCCCCCCAATCTTTCAAATAAATGTGAAAATTTCTCCGCATGACAAAAAAAATTAAAATCTCCCCTGCACCTTGCGGAGCCTTTTACAAAGTCGTCTTTTCCAGCAGATGAAGCAATGATTACAGGTTTTCCACAATTGTCTGTAATCCTATTGGCGATTAACCCGGTAAGACCTTGAGGAATTTCATCAGATAATATATATATTAAATTCTTATCATTTTCTTCAGCCAGGATATCAATTAGTTTTGTGTTAATTTCCTGCACTAAATTTTTTCGATCACTATTCATAGTCCTGATTTTAGAAATAGTTGAATATAGTTTTTCCATATCACTTTCAATAAAAAAGTTAGCGGTCAACTGTGAGTTTCCAAATCTTCCGGGAGTGTTTAATAGCGGAGCGACTTCCCATCCAATTTTTTTTTCTTTGTTGTTTATTGCTTTTTTAATTTTGGATACTGCCTCATGCATTCCGGCCATGAGAAAGGGGCTGTATGTTTTTGAAAGCCTGGGTTTAATAAAATTTTCAATTTCATGTAGTGTGGTTATATTCCTTGAATATAAAATTGCCGTTATAGTTTCATCTAAATTTAATATTCCGGAATTTGATATAACGGAGTTTCGGTCTATATCATTTATAGTCCAACTCGATTTCATTATGATATTCCCATTTTAAAAAGAATTACTT
>JBHPHB010000238.1:0-2324 GCA_042569985.1 Spirochaetota bacterium
GGATTTTATCAGACTAGCCTGAATGCTCAAAGCGCAGAGGATACTGAAAGAAATTGCAAATATTGCCACAATAATAAAGACCTTAAAAGATCTTCCGATGGAAGTTCAGTATATGTTAACCCTTATACTCTTCGAAAATCAGTACACAAAAAAAACAGGTGCCAGACCTGCCACAAGAATGTTACTGATGAACATGAAAGCGGCAATGTAAAGTTAAGAAAAGTCAGGTGCAGTCAATGCCACAAAGAAGCCAGAACATTTAATACAAGTGATCACGGTAAAATGATTGGAAAATTTACCGCCAAAACAAAGCAGAACCTCTGCAATCCCTGCCATTCAGGTTCAAACAGGGGCCACAGTATAATCAGCACAAAGGATAAAAGTTCCAAGGTTTACCGTGCTAATATTGCTAAAACATGTGCATCCTGTCATGAAAGAAAGGGCTTTTCAAAAAAATACGGCCTGTTAAAACTTCATCCTGTTAAATCATATGAAAATACAATCCACGGATTGAGCTTTTTGGCTGGTAAACCAAATGCACCTACCTGTATTGACTGCCACGGGTCACACATGAACCAGTCAATTCTTCACATAGATTCAAAACTGGCTGTCCACAATGTGGGTAAAACCTGCGGTAAATGCCACCAGGAACAGTTTAGTGACTATGAAAGAAGCATACATGGGAAGGCTGCCAATAGAGGTTACCGGGAAGCACCCATGTGTATTACCTGTCACGGGGAGCATAACATATACGCAACATCAACCAAAAAATCCATTGCCTCCTACACAAACCAGGCTGATAACTGTGCCTATTGCCACCAGAACCAGAGAATCGGACGAAAGTTCAGCATGAATGTTGACCGTATTTCAACATACCGTTCAAGCTATCACGGCACTATGAATAAATACGGAGACCTTACCGTGGCAAGCTGTTCCTCATGCCACGGCTCGCACCTTGTTTTACCATCAAGCAACAAAGACTCCTATGTGCATAAAAGTAAATTAAATGAAACATGCGGCATGTGTCATTACAATGCGGGAATGTATCTTTCACAGGGAACAGTTCATGTTGACCCTTCACATGCTGATAGCGGTATTGTATACTGGATAAGACTCATATATATTCTTGTAATTGTGGGAACCATAGGTTTTATGCTTTTTCATAATGGAATCGACCTCTTAAAGAAAATGAAAGCGCACTATAAAGAAACTGTTAAAAAGGCAATCATCCCGCGCCTTAATAAATTTGAGAGAATAAAACACCTCATGCTCCTCGTAGGTTTTACCGGTTTAGCGTGGACAGGTTTTTCACTCTCCTATCCGGAAGCATTTTTTGCCTTTCCCTTTAGGATCATTCCGGATGGCTTTGTAGTTAGATGGTGGATGCACCGTGTTTTTGCAGGCATGCTGGCGTTATCATCTTTTCTCCATATTATATATGCCATTTTTACAAGAAAGGGGCGAAAAGAGGTTGTTGGATTTCTGCCAAAAATCAGGGACATAACCGATTGCTTTTACATGATTATGTACAACCTTGGATTTAGAAAGGAACGTCCATTATTACCACGTCAGAACTATATTGAGAAATTGGAATACCTGGCCCTGGTCTGGGGAACTGCTGTAATGGCTATATCCGGGGGTATTTTACTTTTTGAAAAATTAGCACTGCGCTACCTGCCTTACGAGGCAATCAATATTTCAAAATATGTCCATTTCTATGAAGCCATATTGGCAACATTGGCAATTATTATATGGCACCTGTATTTTACAATTTTTGATCCCGATGAATATCCAATGAACTGGACCTTTGTTACCGGACGGGAAACAAAACACCAGCATCACGCAATGCATGGTGATGAAGATGTTCCCGAAGAAAAGCTGTTAAAATAAATAGGTCCTAACAGTTTTTACAGTATTCAATTTGTTTTTACCGCTATATATCTTCATTAGGGGACTTCTAACAATATCAATATGAGGTCCCCTAATTTGTTACTGGAATATTTATTATTGAATAATCTCATTAAACCATCACTGTTTATAGATACTTGAAATTACAATATAGTAATATTGAGGAGTTAATCATGAAAAAATTATTTATCTCTACCTTTTTTTTGTTATTTATTTTTGTTAATAGCCAGTCTCTTCTTGCAGGTGCCCAACTGCCAACATATGAGCTCAAAGTAAAAATATCTTCTGAAAGTAAATTCCTGGAAGGAAAGGTAAGAATTATTGATACGGCCAATTCAATAAAGAGCCTCAATTTTGATACTTTGATAATCAAGTCTGTCAAAATAAATGAAAAGCTTATAAATCCGGTTAAAGAA
>JBHPHB010000239.1:0-2301 GCA_042569985.1 Spirochaetota bacterium
GGAGAATCCACCTAGAAGTTTTTAGAAAAATGTCTAGACAACGGGGGTCAGTTCAGTATACTTTATAACAAAAATTCCTGTTCTACTTACCAACCTTTACATGCACATTTTCAGTAGAATAATCTGGAGCTTCATACTCTGAATAAACAACATATATCTTTGAATTGTAAACAGTTGTATCGACTACACCAATTTCAATGTAATCCGAATCCACATGAATGGGCTTCCATTCACTATAGCCATCCCTTGAATCTAAGCGAACTTTACCCACCAATGTATAATCTTCCATCCAAAATGCATACAAATTATTGTTAATGCTTCCTAAGACTGTTGAATCGCTATCAATCGATGCATCATTTAATTTAATTCCGTAAATATTATCTCCCATATCATTTTGACCGTCCAGCCAATAACCATGGACATCCCTAACCCTAAGTCCCCAACCACCAGAAGATATATCTTCCATCCAGGCTACTGCAACATGGTCACCATAAGCAATTATATCATGTGCACGGCCACTCATACCCGCATCCCAATTCAAAGGATTCTGACCTGTGGTTGACCATCCACTCCCATTATAATACCTCACCTTTTCCAGATCTGCAATACCATCCCACTCTAGAAAAACTACATATAAATTATTACTATCCTAAGCAACCTTTGGGTTACGAACTGTATTGATTTTATCGTTTATACCCTGACCTGAAGGATCGTTGAGTGAACCTTCTGCATCATCCCAATTCATCGATCCCGAATGCCTGGATGCATAGATGACTCCACTATACTCATGTACTGCATATAAATATGAACCCACCGTGGCAAACTCAATATAATAGCCTGGCTTCATGATACCTGTATCGAACCAGCTATTGGAATATTTATCCCAATATAGAACATATAAAGAAGTTAAATCAACAATTCCGGCATAGAGTTTATTATCATAACATCCCAGGGATGCATATTGAACCTGTCCATAACCTGGATTACTCAATGTTAACCATTGGGGACTATCATCATTACCGTTGTATTCTTTAACATAGAGATACATGTTTTCAATAAATGCAACGAAAAGTTTTCCATCGCAAGCCTGAATCTTTGGCCATAATCCAGAAATATTTTGGTCATTACTTAACGTTCCATCAGGTCCATCCACAACCTACCATTTAACATCCCTCAACTCACCGCTGCCGATCCAGTCATTAAGCATTGTCCCACAGGAAGTAAATTGAACTGCAAATATTAATGTACAAATAAAATAAACAAATCTTTTGTTAGGCATAAATTGTTCCTCTGTCGTTAAATAATATCAGAATTTAATCATCAATCCCACTTCTAACAGAATCAGGTGAACGGCAGTAAATTTCTCGAACTCAATCAATGCCCCGTATCCCAGGCCGGCATTTATTACATACTTATTTGAGAGATTAAAAAGAAAGTTCATCCTCACTCCCTCATAAAAGTGCATTTGCCATTGAAGTTTATTGCCCCCGGTATTCCCGATTACCGCCATAGGCCCCTCAACTCCGTTGAGTAAATCGCTGCTGCCTCCAATAAAAAAATGCGGATAAAAATCGATAAAGCTTCCTAACTTAAATTTATATCCAAAATCGAAAACAATTGGCATCATAATAAAATATTCAGCTGAACTGGATCCCTCCTCCATCTGGTCATCAGACTTTCCTTTAAAAAACATAAATCCCAATTCTCCGCCAAGTCTGAAATTGCCCATATTCCAGTGTAGTCCAAAAACAGCGCCTCCGCCGGGCATGTTGACCTCATTGTCAAGATTGCCTACAGGTGCCCCTGCAACCATCAGGGAGGTTGTCAGTTCGGGGCCGTCTTTTTTGTGCCTGGTTTCCCTGAACTGGTCCCAGTATGTCTGTGCAGATACAGAACCCGATATGAAAATTACAATGATTATGAGATAAAAAAACTTATAATATTTCACCAATTACTCCTCTTTTTATAGATACTTAATCGTTTTTATATTAACTCAGGACAATTCAGGAACTTAACTAAATATAATTATATAATTGCTTTTAGTCAAGATAATTATTTGCTAAACTTATTACAAATTTCGTCTTTTGTCTTTTAGGATTTTAATACCAATTACTGCAAGTATCGTGCCACATAACGGGTTTTATTGGAAGCTAAAAATATCTTTTGTTGACAAAAAAATCACCACTTACTATGATCTATTAAAATTTGTGATGGATGTTAGGAGGACTTGAATGATTGGAATTGCCAGTAAATTATGGTTTATTATTTTTTATTCTAAAAAGAAATCATACCATTTAGTAT
>JBHPHB010000240.1:0-2277 GCA_042569985.1 Spirochaetota bacterium
CATTTAAAATTGACAAATTATTATATGTTACAACAAAAACTATACGGTAAGCAGTTATTTATTTTTTATCAACAAGTCATATTTTCCCAGTAAATAAAAAAAATATTTTAATGCTTTTGGTGTTTTAACTTCACTCATGGGCTTGCCTGAAGAAATAGGACTTTCAGTTAAACTTATAACTTATAATAAGTTTTGCAAGGTTGATTCTACCCAAAAAAAAAAGGAAAAAACTAAATATGCAAGTTGTCGAATTGTGGGATAAGATCACCTGGAGAAATATATTTTGGGTATGATGTGTATAAAAAAAAATGGAAAGTTGAGGAGAGGCCATCTAATATTTTTAAAAAATGTCTGGACAAGGGATACAGTTAAAGATACCAATTATTTTTTGAAATTAATAATTCGAAGAATTTAATATAATAATATGTGCAGAATTACCGGATTTATTGATCCTAATTACAACGGCTCGTACAAGATTGAAAAAACAGCTGTTTCAATGCGTGACACAATGATATATGGCGGGCCGGATGATGGGGGACTTCATTTTGATAAAAATATCGGCCTTGCCCTTTGTCACAGAAGGCTTTCAATAATTGACTTAAGTAATCTTGGTCATCAGCCAATGGAATTTGATAATCTTGTTATAACCTTCAACGGAGAAGTATATAATTTTAAAGATATCAGAGAAGACCTAGAAAAAGAAGGATATAAATTTGAGTCAAATTCAGATACAGAGGTTGTGCTTAAAGCATTTCATAGATGGGGTATAAAATGTGTTCATAAATTTAGAGGTATGTGGGCTTTTGCAATCTGGAATAAAACTGAAAAGGAGATAATCCTTTGTAGAGATAGAGTAGGGGTAAAGCCTTTATATTGGTATTATAAAGATTCTCTCTTCATGTTTTCATCAGAGCTCAAAGCTTTTCACCAACATCCAAAGTTTCATAAAGAAATTGATGAGTTATCACTCTCGCTATTCTTCCAGTACGGTTATATTAATGCACCTCATTCAATTTTTAAAAATACATACAAACTTGAACCGGGACACTTTTTAATATTTAAGAATGGGAATATAAAAAAAGAAAAATACTGGACCCTTGAAGATTATTTTAATAAAGGTGCTGATGAAAGAGATAAGTGGCTTAAAAAAGGAGAGAATGAAGTGGCAGATGAGCTTGAACATATTCTTACTAAAAGCTTTAAGCTCAGGATGGTATCTGATGTTCCGGTTGGAGTGTTTTTAAGCGGTGGTATTGACAGCAGTTTGGTTACAGCACTTTTGCAAAAGGAATTTACCACCCCACTTAAAACATTTACCATTGGATTTCACGAAAAAAAATATAATGAAGCAGAATGGGCAAAAAAAGTTTCCATGCATCTTGGAACGGATCATACAGAGCTTTACTGTACTCCAAAAGAAGCATATAATGTTATACCTAAACTGCCAGAACTTTATGATGAGCCATTTGGAGACAGTTCGGCAATTCCAACTCTTTTAGTGTCACAATTAGCAAAAAGAGATGTAAAGGTTTCACTTTCAGCTGATGGGGGTGATGAACAGTTCTACGGATATGAAAGATATAATGAATTTGATAGTTTAACTGTCGGATGGAGAAATATATTATTTACAATTGCTACAGGAATTTTTCAACCAGAGATAGCAAATAAATTATATGATACATTCAAATTTATTCTTCCCAAAATTAATGCCTTTAAGGAAAACTTCTTACAATTGCAGGAAATTTTTACCATCTCCAATACATAAAAATGTAACATCATTTCTTAACTTCAATACCCTGTTTGCAGAATCAATAAAAGTTTTATAATCCTTAAAATCTGAAAATGATGCAACCATACCAACTACATAAGATGTTTTAATATTAAATTTTTTTCTGATCATATCTTTATCAACTATGTTCGTAATTCTCTTTAAATCAAAACCATTATAGATGATACGGCTTTTTTTATAATGAGCATTATATGACTTAATTCCAGCATTTGAATTAGAAATAATATAATCTGAAAAGGGGAATGTTAGTTTTGATATTATCCAAACTTTGCTAAAAGATTTTAATTTAGATGGTGCATCTTTAATCATGGCATTAATAAATTTTATATTAAGAATAATTGCAACAGGCATGGCATAAAAAGATTCCATTGCACCAAAACTTTGAATGATTTGAGGTTTACTTTTTTTGCATAAATTGTATAATTTGATGAATATTGAAGGGTCTTTTTTACATTTTCTAATTAGAAAATGTAATTTTATATTCAATT
>JBHPHB010000241.1:0-2267 GCA_042569985.1 Spirochaetota bacterium
CAATTTTAGGACCTTATAGGTATAAGTTTTAGGGCTTATGCCTTTTTTATATAAGGGTAAAAAATCCGCAATTTGCGGTATTATATTAAAAAAATATGGAGGTTTTTTAATGAAAAAGTTAGCATTTCTTGCAATATTCTCTATTCTATTTATCAGTGTAGGGGCTTTTGCAGGTTTAAAGCAAAAAAACAATCAAAGTGCCGAGTATGTTAAAACAATGAGTAGAAATGCATCTACTGATATTGACTGCGTATACTTTAATCCTGCAGCGGCTGCACAAATGACAGCAGGTCTTCATCTGTACCTGGGTTATCAGTTCATCTATCAGCCGTGGTCATTAGAAGCAAAAGAGTTTGGGACGGTTCCGGTGGATGCTTCCGGAGTTAATGGTGACTATGAACTTATAGCAATGGTGCCTTTCTGGCCGGATCTTTATGTGAATTATGTAATGGACAAAATGGGCCCCGGTGACCTTGCTGTGTGGTTAGCTGTTTCACCACTTGGCGGTGGTGCTTTTACGGGAGATGAATCAGTCCCATTGATTGAAGCATTCCTTGTACCTACTGGCTCTGTTTCAATTGATGCTGAATCGTCAATGGTTTACTACAATTTTCAGTTAGGAACTTCATATGCATTAATGGACAAGATGGTATCATTAAGTGTTGGTTACAGGCTTGTTTATGGTACAGGAATGGCAAAATTTGATTTTGATTATGGATTAACTGAAAAAATTGATGCTGAAATGTCAGGAATTTGCCATGGTGTTATTGTAGGTATTTCTGCAAAGCCATTAAAAACAATGGGTATTAATGATTTAACTGTTGCAGTAAAGTTTGAGTGGTACTCAAAATTAACATTGGATGTTGAAGCAGATAATGAAGTAATTACAGACGCACTTGGCTATAACCTAGCTAATATGAATGGTTTAGTAGATGGTGCTGAAAAGGATGATACGATTCCTATGAATATTGGTATTGGCTTGGCATACAAAATTATGGGAATAAATTTATCATGGAGCTTTAACTATTTCCTTGAAAAGGAAACAGACTGGGGCGATGATGCTGATTTTGATAACTCATGGGAAACCGGTGTTGGTGTAGACTTTACACTTCCTATGATACCTTTAAATATTGGTGTAGGATACTTATATCAGACCTTTGGCACTCCTGATGCGGAAATGATAGATATTGATTTTAATCCTGTGACTCATCAGGTTGGTGTGGGCTTAACCTATGAAATTCTGAAGTCTATGGGTTTAAAGGTAACACTTGCATATTCATTTGCTTACGGAGTTCCCAAGGATATAGCTGCTGGAAGTACAGTATATGGGATGATAGCAGGTATGGGTGTACCAGTTGGTAAAGTTAATGCTAGTAAAATGACTCATGTTGTTGCTCTTGGTGTTACTGCTAAGGTTCTGTAGGTTTTTTTATTAGCAGCTCAGAGTAACAAGATAACTAAAGAATTAAAAGCAACTGATAGTTGCTCAGAGTAACAAAAGAAAGCGGCCCTTTGGGTCGCTTTCTTTTATTTGTTGGTTCTTAAGATTGCTAAGCATTATTATTTATTATTAGTTGCTCAGAGTAACATCTCTGATTGTAGTGCTTTGAGCTAAAAATAACATGCGAAATTTGAAATGGTTTTTGAAATGATTGCTCAGAGTAAAAAACAAAATTCTGCAAATTTGCTACTCCTTGCTCAGAGTAACTAATGAGACTCATTTTTAAACATCAATGCAGATCATGCATATATCATCTTCAAATTTATGACTGCCTCTGAAATTGATAAGTCCGCGAAAAATCTCATCTAAAAACCGGTGACAAGGGTATTGAAAAGCCCTTCTGCATATTTCGGGAAAAAGAGTGTATTCGAAATAATCCTCCCTGTCAGCATCATCAAGCTTTGTAGCTTCAGTAAGGCCATCTGTGTAAATTAAAAGTTTACTGTTTTTTTCCATCACTATTTCAATATTTGAATATTGCTTATTGCTTTTTTCAAGAAGATCGTTATTCATGATGGCAAGTGGCAGTGCCCTGTTATGCTCTAACTGGTATATACCATTTCCGGTAATAACATAGGGACTGCAATGTCCGGCATTACAGTATTTCAATGAATTATCCTTTAAGTTATAGATCCCGTAAAATGCAGTAATATAATGAACACCTGTTTGATCAAAGAGAAAGCTATTCAAAAAAGTTAAAAGGTCAGCCGGTTCATCACGCAAACCGCCCGACTGAAGAACAAGGCTCTTCAGCATTGATGCTATC
>JBHPHB010000242.1:0-2230 GCA_042569985.1 Spirochaetota bacterium
ATAACAGCTGAAATGCTGTAATCTAAGAATGAGTATACAATGAATTTTAATGAATTAAACCTTGATAGTAACCTTTTAAAGGGAATTGAAGAAGCGGGATATGCAGAATGCATGCCTGTACAGGAGATGACATTTCCCCTTGCATTTGAAAAAAAAGATATATACGTGCAGTCACAGACAGGCTCGGGAAAGAGCGCAGCATTCCTTGTATCCATATTTCATCTCTTTTTACAGAAGAAACCTGAAGAGAGAAAGAAGGCGTTAATAATTGCGCCAACAAGAGAACTGGCCGTACAGATAAGTAAAGAAGCCAAACTCCTGGCTAAATATATCGACCTGAAAGTAGGTGTTTTTTACGGGGGAGTGGGATATAATCAGCAGGAAAAGGATTTACGTGACGGGGTTGATGTCATGGTGGGTACTCCGGGCCGTGTTATCGATTTCAGTGAATCGGGAAAAATTGATCTTTCTCAAATTGAAATGTTCATCCTGGATGAGGCTGACAGGCTCCTTGACATGGGATTTCTGCCCGATATCCGCAGGCTCCTGAGAAAAATGCCCATGTATCCGAACCGCCATACCATGCTTTTCAGCGCTACCCTTGATTTCAGGGTTAAGCATATTGCTGATGATTACATGCATGAGCCCGAAGAGATTGAGATAAACCCCGACCAGGTAACAGTGGAGAATATATCGCAGATTGTTTATCATGTGGGGCAGTCTGAAAAGATGAACCTGCTTGTAGGTATCCTCAATGATAAAATGCCGAAAAACACTTTGATTTTTACTAATACAAAGCGTATGGCCGAGAGAGTTTCTGATGTGCTAAAGGCAAACGGTTTTAAATGCGCCTATATTACAGGTGACCTTCCCCAGAATAAAAGGCAAAGGGCAATTGAAGATTTTAAGAAAGATAAGGTCTCCATCCTAATCGCCACTGATGTTGCGGCAAGGGGTATTCATATTGATGACCTGGAACTTGTGGTTAACTATGACCTTCCGGAAAATCCTGAGAATTATGTTCATAGAATTGGCCGTACAGCACGGGTGGGAAAGTCGGGAACTGCAATTTCTCTCACATGTGAAAAGTTCGTTTACGGCCTTGAAGCTATAGAAGCCTACATCGAATATAAAATACCAGTCTCATGGGCAGAAGAAAATCTCTTTGCCCAGCTTAAGAGGCCTGCCCACAGAAGAAAAGCCGGGGAAGGCCGTGACAGGGGTAAGCTTAATAGCCGTATCTGAACCTGAAGCCCTTACGTTAGTTAATTTTTTTGTCCTGCAAATATTCACATCCAGGTCGGTTATCCTGTTGTGTGCCCCCACTATCATACCACCGTATACACCGGTGCCCGGTTTTACGAAAAGTTCACCCCTATCTTGCAAAGCGTCAAGGGCATAGCCGGTGGCAACGCCTTTTTCCTGCTGCACCATTACTCCACATGGACGGGAAGGTATATCTCCCTTATAAAATTCATATTCATAAAAACTATGGTTCAGGGTACCTGTGCCCCTTGTATCTGTGAGAAATTCATTTCTAAAACCGATTAGGCCACGCGAAGGCACGGTAAATTCCAGGCGCGTATACCCGTCGGTGCCCTGGACCATGTTGACCATTTCTCCTTTTCTGATTCCCAGCTTTTCAATTACGGTTCCCGCGTATTCTTCGGCCACGTCAATGACGGCCAGCTCCACGGGCTCTGTTTTCTGCCCGTTAAGTTCCCGGAAAATAACTTTTGGCCTTGAAACCTGGAACTCATACCCTTCCCTGCGCATATTTTCAATAAGTATGGCAAGCTGCAATTCCCCCCTTGCCTTAACAGTAAAAGCCTCTGCCAATTCAGTCTTTTCTATTATTATACTGACATTACTTTCCTTTTCCTTAAAAAGCCTCTCCCAAAGATTTGTTGACGTAACATACTTGCCCTCTTTTCCCAGGAATGGAGAATCATTGGCAATAAATGTCATGGCCATCGTTGGTTCATCAATATTTATAAGCGGAAGGGGTATAGGATTTTCCCTGTCAGCAACAGTCTCACCGACATCTATCTTTTCCATTCCCGCCAGCGACACAATATCCCCGGCATGGGCCTCTTGAACTTCAACCTTTCCTAAACCCTCAAAGGAAAATATTTTCACAATGCGGTAATCAATGGATGTGCCGTCCCTTTTCAAAAGGGCAACATCATCTCCCCTGGAAACTGTTCCATTATGTATCTTGCCGGTGCCA
>JBHPHB010000243.1:0-2215 GCA_042569985.1 Spirochaetota bacterium
ATTTGAAGCAAAGGGAATTTCAAAATTTATTGCATATGAAGTTTCAATAGAGGAAGCTAAAAATCGTTATGGCGGACATTTTGACATCGTAATACGGGATCTGCGCGAAACAGATGACTTAAGGATTCTTGATTATGATGGCTCAAGGGCATTTAAGATGTTTTCTTTTAAGGAACTTGGTGAACCGTTCATGCACGAGGCATGAATTCTCATTAAAAAAAATACATTAACCTATTTTATACAAAAATACATGGATGTATTTTTGCTTAGGTGGTGTTGACAGGATGTCAATCACCGCCGTACTTTCATTATCCATTAGGAATAAATACAATAAGAAGCTCGGCAGGGATGCCGAGCTTTGCCGGTTAAAACATGGCCGACGCCTTTTCGCACATCTACCCCAAGGGCACTTCTTCGCTACGCTCAGGGCGCTGTGCGGCGTCGGCATTAGAACATCCTGTTCGTCAGATGTTTATTACACCGGCAATAATTATTAGTATATAATAATTATTGAAAGCTATCCGCGACCCACAGGATGTGGGAAGTGCCGCGAAGTACAGGATGTACGAGAGCGGCCCAGGAGCCGGAGGTGGGGAGCGTGAGGGGAGGAGGCCGGGAAGGCCTCTTACCCTCACCCTTTTGTTGCTTTTTAAAAGGAGTAACGCCACCCTGCCCGGAGGGAGGGGAAAAAGATTACTTTAACAACAAAAAGTAATTTACACCACTTTAGTGATATATTAAAATCCGATATTGAAAAATATAATCAATATGATAAAACTCATGAAGAAAATCTACAAAAAAGCCCTTTCATTCACCACTGCCGCATTCATAATGTACGCAGTATATGGTTTGCTGCTGTTTTCATGCCAGAGCAAAATGATCTTTCCCGGCCAATACATGAGAAAAGCATCACCCCATGTTGACACTGTTTTACAAAAGATGGCTAACGTTAAAAGGGTATGGCTGAAAGTTGGCGATGCCCGCATAGAGGCCTGGTATATTGCTGCATCAAAAGACATTAAAAATCCACCCGTAGTAATTTATGCCCATGGCAATAACGAACTTATTGATGACCACATTGAAGACCTGAATAAGTATTCAAAATATGGCATAAACTATATGCTTGTAGAATTTCCCGGCTACGGCAGGTCCGGAGGAAAATCCTCTTTGAAGTCCATAACAGGTGCCTTTGTAAAGGTATATGACTGGTTAGTTCAAAAAGGGGGTATCGATAAAGACAGGATAATTGTCCACGGGTTTTCCATAGGAGGGGGGATAGCATGCTCCCTGGCATCCAAAAGAAAGGTGAGGGCCCTTGTTTTGCAAAACACCTTTGCCTACGCAGGTATGATGACAAAAAGGTACTGTCTTCCCGGTATTTTTGCTACAGACCTTTTTGATAACGAATCGCTTGTTAAAGTATTCAAAGGCCCAATTCTTATAAGCCATGGCAGGTCTGACAGGATAATTCCCTATGAGAACAGCCTCAAGCTTCACAAAGTTGCAAAGAAATCAACCTTTATATCCTATAATTGCGGCCATAATGGATGTCCAGTAGATGATGAGGAATACATTAGAACCATAATTAAATTTTTGAAGGATAACAATATTATTTAAGGAATAAATGTAACCACATTGTTTAATAATACTCTGAGTTGAATTGATGTAAAATTATATGGCCATTGGAGACTGCTCATGAAACTGGAATTACTAAAAGAAAAAGATTTTGATAAACTTTTAAAAACGGCATTTATTTTAAGTATTATCACCATAGTTTATAATGTTGCCGAAGGCCTCGTTTCAACAATATACGGGTACAGCGATGAAACAATCGCGCTTTTTGGCTTTGGCGTGGATAGTTTTGTTGAGGTGATATCGGGTCTGGGCATTGCCCACATGACCTGGCGCATGAAAAAATCCGAAGTAACTTCAAGGGACAAGTTTGAAAGGCAGGCCCTCACGATTACGGGAGTTGCCTTTTTTATTCTATTTGCCGGCCTGTTGGCGGGATCGGTACTAAATATAGTTTATGGATCCAAGCCTGATACAACAGTTATGGGGATTATTATTTCCAGTATCTCAATATTAACCATGCTCATTTTATACAGGTACAAAATGAAGGTTGGCGAGGCATTAAAATCGGACCCCATAATTGCAGATGCAAAATGCACTAAAACATGTTTTTACCTGTCCTTTATATTGCTGGCATCAAGTG
>JBHPHB010000244.1:0-2214 GCA_042569985.1 Spirochaetota bacterium
AAGGATATTTGGTTAACCAAAAATATCAATATGACTATTGATAAAACCATTACTAATATATTTATTATTGTCTTCTTTGACATATTATTCAATTTTAATACAGGTTGTAATCCAGGGGAGAGGACATTGAGGATTTAAAGATTACTCATCATCGGCAATTTCATTTATAAGTGCTGAAAAAAGTGTTATAACATCGGCATTAGCTTTACGCAAACTCCTTGCAAGCTGGCTTGAAATAGCCCTTGTAATGCTGAGCCCGATATCCGGATTATCATCACCAAATTTAAGGAATTTATTTCTAGTTATTACCAGGCAAACACAATCAGTATCTGCTATAACAGATGCTGAGCGGCGGTCACTATCAATGAGTGCAAGCTCTCCCACCGTAATGCCACCCCGCTTATCTGAATTAAGATTTATAACAGTGTATTCCTCTTTCTGAAGTGTTTTCTTCACAATTTTTATTATGCCCTTTATGACAATAAATAAATCCTCTCCCGTATCTCCCTCTTTAATGATATAGCTGTCCTTCTTGAATTTTTTCCGACTGCACATATTGGCAATCTTATCTATAATTTCCTCATTATCCATAAACTCTTTAAAAAACTCAACGCTTTTAATTTTTGATAATATTTCTAAGTCTTCTTTTAAGTCTTTCATAAATATTTATTGGTATCATGCTCCTGTTTATATTTTATTTATTATTCACTGTCGGGATATCTGCTTGATATTGAGCGAATAACATCCTGACAATCAAAAAATATATCAACAACCTCGGGGTCAAACTTTTTACCCGACAGGTCTTTTATCTCTTTTAAAACGGACTTTTCGTCCCATGCCTCTTTATAAACACGCCTTGAGATAAGAGCATCATATACATCGGCAATAGCAACTATCCTGCCATAAATGGATATTTCCTCACCCTTAAGAGGTGTGGCATTGCCCTTTTCCTTTTTACTTTCATCATCATATGCTTCAAGATCAACATGTCCGGGGTAGCCTGTTCCATCCCAGCTCTCGTGATGAGTTAAAGCGACCAGGGCAGACATTTCATCAAATTCCGACTGCTTCTGTTTAAAAAGCCTGGCCCCATGAACTGTGTGGGTTTTCATAATTTCATACTCTTCCTCTGTAAAACGGGCAGGTTTTTTTAAAATCACATCAGATATTGCCACCTTTCCCACATCATGAAGCATTGCCGCCATCCTGAATATGTCCTTACTGCGGTCAAGTTCATGCTCGGGCATTTTTCTCCTCAATGCCCAGTGTTCGTATATTTCAACAGAGTAGGCCCCTACCCTGTTAACATGGGCTCCTGTCTCCTTGGGATCTCTCAACTCAGCCATACTTATCATTCTTAAAATAAGGGCCCTTGTCATCTGTGCACGCTGGAGAATCATACTTGCCATGTTTGCAAAATGAAGGGCTATCATCTCATCCTCTTTGCTGAATTCGCCTCCGGAACATTCATCCTTACCAAAGCACAGGCCTTCATTATTGGGATTTAACGAGTTTACTATCTGCATCACACCAAGTATTTCGTTTCTATTATTCTTAAGCGGAATAGTGAGTATGGACTTTGTGTGATAACCTGACTTTTTATCATTTGTCGAGGCAAACTTATACGGTGCATCATTAGAAATTTTATACGCATCGGGTATATTAAGGATCTCGCCCGTGAGAGCTACATAACCTGATATTGAATGTTTATTAATTTTTGTACGGAAGGTTGTATATATGAGCTTTTGGCCCGGCGGAAGCTTGTTTTGAAGTGATTCTGTCTGTACATGGCTGAATATAAGATCGTCACCATCACGGATTTGAATAGAAGCTGCATCGGCATTTAAAAGTCTGCGGGCTTCCGTGAGGATTTTATCAAAAAGAATATCCAGATCCTGAACTGTATTCAGCTCAGAGCTCATATTCATTATTTCATTAAGCTTCATTGAATCGTCTAACATATTTCCACCTGTAATAAAACGACAAAATTATAGTAGATCTTATATTTATGAAGTTTATATTTCAACATTTTTTCCGGTATGACGAGTCAAATTTAATGAAAAGTTGCAATCAATGGAGAAATGTCTAATATTGCCACAGTTAACCAAAATATATTATACTCCCTTCCCCAACTTTGCATTATATTTGACTCAAAACATTGTATGTTCTAATATTGTTAATGATGAAAATATTACCAAAATTTGCATTAATATT
>JBHPHB010000245.1:0-2214 GCA_042569985.1 Spirochaetota bacterium
TTTAAGTGATTCATTTACAACTATAGCTCCCAGGTCATAGGCAGCAATATCCCTCAGGGAACCTCCAAATTTTCCCAGGGGTGTCCGGCATGCGCTTACTATAACAATGTCCGAAAGGTCCATGGCTGTACCTTAATATTAATAAAACTGGTTTGGTATCCTAATCAAATGTATTTTAGACATTCCAATATTAATGTATATTAAGTCAATAAATTTTTTATGGGGGTTCTGTTTTGATTTCAAAATTTTACTTAAAAGCCCCCATGTTAAATGAGGGCTTTTTGTAAGACAATTCAATAATTTTAAAGAAAATTAAGCAGGATGCAAAGCCTATTTGCCTAAAACTCTAGTGGAGGATCAACAGTACCACTTGAAGCAAAGTGGCAGTTAACGCAACCAGCTTCTGTAGTAATTGGATGAAATGGTCCATTTTCACCTTCAAATGAGTGACAACTTAAACAGGTTGCATCTTCATCATGACCTGAATATGATTCTATCGATGGGTTATATGCACCGTTTCCACCGTGGCAGCTGCCGCAATTGGCAAGTGTATATTCCTCATGTTTAGTATCTGGTGCTTCAAGATGGCATTGCGATAAACAATCCATGTTTCCAAATCCAACAGCATGTGAAACTTCAGTAAGTGCAGGTGCTTTTTTGCTTGAACTATCACAGGTACCTGCAAAGGAAAAGAGTACAAATACAGATACAATGAAAAATGCTTTAAATATTGCTTTCATTAAAAAAACCTCCTCTTTTTTTATTTTATTATAGGCTTAAATATACATGGAAAATTTGGAATGTCAAGTAATTAATTCCTCATTTTTTTATATTCATTAATCAATCCATTGGTGGAACTGTCATGAGAGGTTACTTCTCTGTCATCCTTTAGTTCCGGCAGGATTTTCTTTGCCAGGTGCTTTCCCAGTTCCACGCCCCACTGGTCAAAGCTGAATATATTCCATATAATTCCCTGAGCAAAGATTTTATGTTCATACATGGCAATAAGGCTGCCCAGTGATCTGGGAGTTATTTTCTTTAAAAGAATTGAGTTTGTCGGCCTGTTTCCGCTGAAGGCCTTAAATGGTTTGATTTTGCTAATTTCATCAGAATTCATTCCTGATGACTTCAGTTCTTCTTCAACTTCACTTTCGCTCTTTCCATTCATAAGTGCTTCTGTTTGGGCAAAAAAGTTTGACAGTAAAATTTTATGGTGATCTCCAAGGGGGTTGTGGCTTATTGCAGAGGCGATAAAATCGCAGGGTACAAGTTTTGTTCCCTGGTGTATGAGTTGATAAAATGCATGTTGTCCGTTTGTCCCGGGCTCTCCCCATATTACCGGCCCCGTCTGGTAACACACCCTATTGCCATCTTTGTCGATAGATTTACCGTTGCTTTCCATATTGCCCTGCTGAAAGTAAGCGGGAAACCTGTGCATGTACTGGTCATATGGGAGAATGGCCTCAGTTTCAGTATCAAAGAAATTATTGTACCATATACCGATGAGAGCAAGTATAACGGGTATATTCTTTTCAAAGGGACTTTCATAAAAATGCCTGTCCATCGAGTGGGCGCCTTCAAGAAGTTCTGTAAAGTTATCATATCCAATTGAGCATGCAATTGAAAGCCCAATGGCAGACCAGAGAGAATATCTTCCTCCAACCCAGTCCCAGAACCTGAACATGTTCGACGGGTCTATGCCAAAACTCTTTACGCCGCTTTCATTAGTTGAGACGGCTACAAAATGTTTTTTGATACATTCTTTGTCTTTTGCAGTATCTAGAAACCAATTTCGGGCTGAGTATGCATTGGCCATTGTTTCCTGTGTGGTGAAAGATTTTGATGATATTATAAAGAGTGTCTTCTCTGGAGATAATTTTTTTAATGTTTCTGAAACATGCGTGCCGTCAACATTAGATACAAAGTGAGTTTCAATGTTTTGTACTTTGTATGGTTTTAATGCTTCAGTCACCATCAGGGGGCCCAGGTCTGAACCTCCAATACCTATATTAACAATATCTGTTATGGGTTCATCGGTATAACCTCTCCATGAGCCCGATATAAGGTTCTTGGAAAACTTGTCCATACTTTCAAGTACCGGGTTAACTTCAGGCATAACATCCTTGCCATCAAAATAGATGGGATTATTTGACCTGTTCCGCAGGGCAATATGGAGTACCGCACGGTCTTCAGTCTCATTAATCTTATTGCCGT
>JBHPHB010000246.1:0-2201 GCA_042569985.1 Spirochaetota bacterium
GTGTGCGGCAGCATGTGCCGAAGTTCAGAAAAAATGTGTTACTGATGCAAAAGGTGATGCAGAGAAACTTAAAGTATGTAACACTGCTTATACTGAATGCGCAAAAAAATGTAAGTAACAGATGCAATCATATCTGTAAAGCTAAGGAGACTTTTTCATTTTTTGGAAATGTCTCCTTTTTTTATGGAATGCGAACTATTTTTTTAACTTTAAATATTCCCGAATATAAGCTTTAATGCTTATATTTAGATAACTCCTGAAAAACCTTCAGCAAATTTAATGTTTCTTCGGATATTTTAAGAGAGTTTTTCATGAGGCCATAGAAAAGCATACTCAACCGGGTCTTTGACGAATCATCTTGTATCCTCTTAATCTGTTTCTTATCAAACTTTTTGACCATACCCCTTTGCTCTCTAACCTGTTTTTCAAGAACCTTATAGTCTATGACCTTCTTTTTAGAAAGAGCCTGGGAAGTTCTCTTTAATATATCATCCGTAATTTTTTGCACTTGTTTTAATTCATCAATTTGAATATCCAGAAGTCCCTTATGGTGATTTGAAATATGGACATAGGCACGCATAACAGAGTCCCTATAACTTTCTGCAATCTCCTGCAGGGAGCTGATTGTCTGTGCGTAATTCTGCGTAGTTTTAGCATCCTGTTGCTGCAACAGCCTCAGTATTTTAAAAATATTTGCAGTTATAATATTTGCCCACTTTTGAATAATGCTTGTTTCTTTTTTAATAATCTTTAAATTAACCCTGTCCTCACGGCAGAGCGATTCAATACACAGGTCAAGGGTTATGCTTATCTCACTGAGAAATATACTAAGATGTTTGAAGGATGTTTCTATTGAGTTTTCAGCATCCTTTATTTTTTTTAGATTAAACACTTCAACCGATTCATCCTCTTTTACTTTTTTATCATGCGTGCGAAAATTACGCCAGACAAGATAAATTGCCAATGCAAGGATTAAAGCAACAGCGGGTATCTTAAAGTAATATATGGCAAAAGCAAAGATCAGCGATACGGTAAAGGCAGTTAATGCCGTAAGGAACCACCCGCCAATTACTGTCAAAACACCGGTAACCCTGAAAACTGCACTATCTCTTCCCCAGGCCTGGTCAGATAATGATGTACCCATGGCTACCATGAACGTAACATATGTTGTTGAAAGGGGAAGCTTCATGGACGTGGCAAAAGATACAACGGCACTGGCCACCATGAGGTTTACCGAAGCCCTTAAAAGGTCAAAGGAAGGATAGCTGCCATCTTTGGCTTGCCGGGGAGAATATTTCTCAATATTTAAGCGCTCTGAAAACTTGTCTAAAATTATATCGGGAGTAATCTTCCTGATAGCATCAAACAGAACTGATATCATCCGGACAATAATCCTTGAAAGGGCTGACGATTCAAAACGCTCTGCTCCCTCATCCTGCCTCCCCAGGTTGACCTCTGTTTCGGTTACTGTTCTGGCTTTCCTTGAAAACCATAGCGTAACAACCATCACAATCCCCGCTATGAGCAATAACACTGTATTAGTATGTATAGGTTTCTGGAGCGCCTCCATAGTCATTGTCAATGGGTTTGCATTTGCACTGGCAATTGTATATGTGTTTAAACCTGCAAGGGGGACCCCAATAAAGTTAACCAGGTCATTTGCAGCAAATGCCATGGCCAGTGCAAATGTACCAATTAGGACAATGGGCTTAAGAATATTTATCTTAAAGACCATCATTAAAAACTGTAAAATAAGAGCTGATACAACAAAAGATACCGCCATTATGGCCCATGTATTATTCTTGATAAACGAAAGTGTCTCCGGTGTAATGAAAGAAGCACCCTTTGAACCCTTTATTAAAATAAAATAGATTATCATGGAAAGGGCAAAGCCTCCCCATATTCCCCCATATCTCCTTAGTTTTTTCATATAATCAAAAGTAAAAATTAGCCTGGTAAAAAACTGTACGATGGCACCAAAAATAAATGCAATAACAACGGAAAGAAGAATTCCCGCAATAATAGCAAGGGCCTTGCTTGAATTTATATATTTTGCGATAGAGCTAAAGCCTTCTCCATTAATGCTGACTTTAATAATTGAAACCGCAACAGCCGCACCGAGAAGTTCAAAAACGATGGAAACCGTTGTTGAAGTTGGCATACCAAAGGTGTTGAAAAAATCCAAAAGGATAATATCTGTG
>JBHPHB010000247.1:0-2193 GCA_042569985.1 Spirochaetota bacterium
AATTTTATTATCATAATAGACAACAATTGACCAGTTTTTATATACCTTGTTAAGTAGTTTATGGTTTTCAATAAATCCTTTATTATAGACTTCTTTATCACCCCATAAACTAAAACTAATTATTTTTTTATGATTCATTATTATATATAATTAAATGGTAATATCAATGTATACTTTCTATCCCAGGTATATCTATGTTATAATTATCACAGTAATAATCAGTTATCAAGCTTTTTAATAATTGTATTTATATATTCTTCAGCTTTGTCAACATGGAAATTACACGAACCAGCACCGAAATGACCGCCGCCTCCATATTGCGACATCAGCTCTCCAATGTTGACTTTGCTCTTTTTATAAAAGATGTTATGGCCCAGGCTTACAATTACTTTCTCCCTGTCTTCAGCGGCATAACGTATGCGCATGTCTGTGTAGCATTGCGGGAAAAGTGAATATATGTGAAAACGGTTTCCCCTTGGTACTTTATCAACAGACCGGAAATCTGTAATTACAGTATGTCCGTTCATTGTTGAATGTTTTTTCAGATAATCACCAAACATCCTGTTTTGTTCAATGGCCGATTTACTCTTTTGCTTAACGTCATTGTTATCCATTATTTCATCAATTTTTTTGCTCATCAACAGGTCTGTTACCATGTCCCAATATAACCGGTCTTCTTTTTTCTTTCCGGATATGGTGGCATCTAAAAGTATATAGGAGTATTTTTCAGGATGCTGTATCTGGTCAATGGTAAAGTTGGCCGAATCGATATCATCAGCAGCTTCAACAAGTTCAGTGAAATCTTTTGTGAACCTGCCTGTATAATAGTTGAAAATAATACGTGCTGCAGATGGAGCAAGTTCAAATCCTCCATCAAAGGGTTTATCAATTTTATTAGAATAGTGGTGGTCAAACCATAGGCTGCATCCGTCAACGTAGGGAAGATTGGCAATAATATCGTTCTTTTTTATTTCATGAGCACTTTCCTGTAATTCGTATGGTTCAATCCAGAGTGTCGGTTCAGTGGTTGTATAGATATTTTTAAGCAGTGCTGCACATACAACACCGTCAAAATCGGGCCTGGTTACAATTCTCATAATCAATTTATTTTTTCAACCTGTCAGACAAAACCGCAAAAGGAGATGCCGGTTTTGATTCAACCTTCTTGTCGGATTTTTTCTTGACCTTTTTTGGTTTGACTGCCTTTTTTTCATTTTTAATGCCACCTTTATTTTTGTCCCCTTTGCCCCAGGCTTCCTCGCTTTTCATGGAAAGGGATATTCTTTTTCTATCTAGATCAACTTCGAGGACCGTTACAAGCACCTTCTGCTGTACTTTTACAGCTTTATGTGGGTCAGAGATATAGCTGTCTGATATATGGCTGATATGGACCAGGCCATCCTGGTGAACACCTATATCGACAAAGGCTCCGAATGCAGTAACATTGGTTACAATGCCTGGGAGTTTCATGCCGGCAGTTAAATCCGTAATCTTATCTATTCCGTCCTGAAAACTGGGTCCCGGCCCGGTTTGACAAGCTCATCCATGATGTCCTTTAATGTGGGAAGGCCTGTTTTTTTGGTTACATACTTTTCAAGTTTAATTTTAGCTCTTGTTTCACTGTTTATTAATAGTTCGGATATGTTGCAGGAAAGGTCCTGCGCCATTTTTTCAACCACGCCATAACTTTCCGGATGTACAGCACTGCTGTCGAGAGGATTTTCTGCATCACGGATTCTTAGAAAACCGGCAGATTGCTCAAATGTTTTTGGGCCCATTCCTTTGATCTCTTTAAGATACTCTCTTGATTTGAATGGGCCGCAAGTATCCCTGTGTTTAATAATGTTTTCTGCAGTTTTAAGATTTAATCCCGACACATAGCTTAGCAGCTGGCTGCTTGCTGTATTTACTTCAACTCCCACGGCGTTAACGCAGCTCATAACAGCATCGTCAAGTGACTTCTTCAGTTCTTTCTGGTCAACGTCATGCTGGTATTGGCCTACGCCTATTGATCTTGGGTCAATTTTAATAAGTTCAGCCAGGGGATCCATAAATCTTCTTCCAATGGAGACTGCTCCCCGGACAGTTATGTCCTTGTCTGGAAATTCATGCCGTGCTGTCTCCGATGCTGAATAAACAGAGGCACCGCTTTCATTTACCATCATTATTATAATATCTTCGAGGCCCAGTGAC
>JBHPHB010000248.1:0-2172 GCA_042569985.1 Spirochaetota bacterium
AAAGCTTAAACCATTAATTGAGATTGCCTATAATATGTGGTGGGTATGGAATATTGATGCCATTGAGCTCTTCAGGAGGCTTGATGTTGAGCTCTGGAGGGAGGTTCATGACCCCGTTAAGTTTCTAGGAGCGCTGTCTCAGAAGGTACTGGATGAAGCATCAGAATCTGAGAGCTTTCTTGCTCACATGAATCATGTGCAGGAAGAGCTTGATATGTATATGAACAGGAAATCGTGGTTTCATGAAAATAACCCCGGACTGGAGGGTGAAGGAATTGCCTATTTTTCTGCAGAATATGGAATTCATGAATGCCTTCCCATATATTCCGGCGGGCTTGGTGTTCTTTCCGGAGACCACCTTAAGTCTTCAAGTGAACTTGGCCTTCCTCTTTATGGAATCGGACTTTTATACAGGATGGGTTATTTTCGCCAGTATTTAAACCCCGATGGCTGGCAACAGGAGAAATTCCCGCAGACTGATTTTTATAATATACCGGTGAAACTTGTCCTTGCACAGGGTAATGAACCCGTAATAATAGGTGTAGAGTATCCCGGACGTAGTGTATATGCTCAGATCTGGGAGGTGAAAATTGGAAAAGTAATACTCTATCTTCTTGATACCAATATTGATCAAAATAAGCTTGTCGATAAAGCAATAACGGATCACCTCTATGGAGGAGATACGGAGACGCGAATTCAGCAGGAGATTATGCTTGGCATTGGCGGGATGAGAGCACTTGAGGCCCTCAATATAAATATAACCGCCTTTCATATGAACGAGGGACATGCCGCTTTTCTGGAAGGTAGGGTACAACCTTAAATTTCTGTATTTTTGCCATCTTTTCTCCTTAATAGAAACAACTGCAAAGTACAATTATTGCTATTAAATACTTTACATTAAATTTAAGTAGTTACCGGTAAATATATATTAAAAACTGTTCCTTTTTTTTCCTCTGAACTTACGTCAATATATCCATGATGCCTTTTTATAATTGCATAACATATTGCAAGGCCCATACCGCTTTTACCCTGTTTTGTTGTGAAATAGGGATCAAAAACTTTTTCAATATCGCTCTTTTTTATACCAGGCCCGTCATCCCTGATTGATACTTTCACATATTCAGCAGCCTGGAGACTTATCTCATGACTGTATTCCTCTTTCTCAACCTTTACATTCTCTGCCGTTAACCAGATGTTCCCCTTATTATTTAATGCTTCCATAGTATTTTCAAGAATGTATTCGAGAACATGCCTTATTTGCAATTCATCAATTTCCACAGACCATAGTTCATTTGAAATTTCAATCGAAAAAACTCCGGGAAATTTTTTCTTAAATTCTTCGCACACATCTTCAACTATTTTTTTTACTTCAGATATTTTAAGCACGGGCTTACCACCCTTTGCAAAGGTGCTTAATTTTTGCGTCAATTCCATTACCCTGAGCGAAGCAGTTTCAGCATCGTTCAATATATCAAGCAATTCAATTTTCGCAGGATCAACATCCATTTTGGCAAGGGCTAAATTGCCCAGAATTGCGGTTAATGCATTATTATAGTCATGGGCAATACCTCCGGCAAAAATTCCCACCGCTTCAAGCTTTCTTGCCCTTATAACTTCCTGTTCCATCTTGAACCTTTCAGTAAAATCCCTGGCAATTCCCCTAAAACCAACAGGACTACCATCTATATCATAGATTAAAGATATTGAGCCCTCAATATAACGCATTTTACCATCTTTACGAATAATCCTCAAATCAACAATCTTTTCGGGTTTACCCGTTTTGAAAATCCTATCAAAGACTTTTCCGGCATCCTCTAAAACTTCAGAATCAAAAACCATACGGTAATGCCTGCCAATTACTTCATATTTTTCATATCCAGCTATACCGGCCAGGGCCTCATTTATGTACGTAAAATTTCCATCCTTATCCATCTCATAGTAACCATCAACGAGGCTCTCAATAACAATGAAGTAATCTTCTTCGCTTTTATCAAGGGCCTTTTCGGAAAACTTTCGTTTAGTAATATCTCTTGCAATACCCTGGGTCCCATGAAAATACTTACCCTTATCCGTATCCGTAAGATAGATGCCCTCAGAACTTATGGAGAAAAAAGAAGTCTCACTGATGTCAGTATCCATAAACTCATAGGTCACAACTCCCCTGTTCTTAGT
>JBHPHB010000249.1:0-2166 GCA_042569985.1 Spirochaetota bacterium
TGGAGGAAGGCATTTTTTATTGTGGGTTTGCCCGGTGTCATAATGGCATTACTGGTAAAATTTACTATAAAGGAACCTCCAAGGGGTTTGTCTGATAATATTGCTCAAAAAGTGGAAAATCTTCCCTTTATGGATACAGTGAGGTATCTATTTTCACTAAAATCATTTCGTCATCTATGTGCGGCAACTTCAATTGCAGCATTTTCAGGATATGCAATTATGAGTTGGTCACCTGTTTTTCTGAAAAGGGTCTTCGAAATGGATAAGTCTCAATCGGGGCCAATTCTTGGAATAGCCATAGGAATTGTGGGGGGATTGAGTACCCTCATAGGAGGGCTTCTTTCCGATAAACTGAGCACAAAGAAGTCACGCAAGTGGGCAATGTATGTCTCTGCTATTGGCGTACTGGGGATGATACCTTTTATCCTGGTATTTTTGCTAACAACAAATAAAACACTTGCCCTGGTGGGTTTTAACCTGATGTTCCTGGTGGGGCTTTTTTACTCTGCGCCTTCATTTGCAACTGTCCAGGGACTTGCAAGGCCCGATATGCGCGCCCTTGCATCTGCTATTTTCCTGTTATTGATAAACCTCATAGGGACAGGATGCGGCCCATGGTTTGCTGGAATCATCAGTACACTACTGGAACCAACATACGGCAGCACTGAATCACTGCGCTATTCACTGATAATTATTTCAGCGGGAATTCTATGGTCTGCAGTGCATTATATACTGGCTGCACGGACACTTCCGGAAGACCTTGATAAGGCTGTAACAACTGATTAGAACCTAATATTATTTCATATAAATGCATAAAAAAAGAAGGCGGCAAAATATTTTGCCGCCTTCCTGCATATTACCTTTGAATTTATTATATTACTCTTTTATTCCCTTACCAAAGCTTTTTCTCCACTCACCGGTATAGAATTCCTTGGCATTGTTATAAAGAAGCTTCTGCTTAAAGTCCACTGACAACGGCAGGCACTTCAAATACTCAATACTTGACTTATATGTCACTATATTAAGGGGAGCATCACTACCAAAAAATACTTTATGCGGTACAACAGCTTCAAGCATTTTAAGATGTTCCAGGTTATTGGTATTATGATTTGGCATTACCATTATCTGTAAAACTGCCGGAGAAATGTCAGTATAAACATTCTTGTGTCTAACGCAATTCCAGAATGCCTGGTTCATGTTATTCATTATACCACAGTGAAGCTGGTATATGGGAAGGTCGGGAAAATCAACTGCTATATCATCAATATAAACGGGGTCCTGGTATTTAGCCCTTGTTCCGGGAACCTCTTCATTTCCTGTGTGAACTTCGATATGAAGGCCAAGCTCAAGGCATTTCTCATAAATGGGGTAACATTTTTCCCTGTCATTGGGATAACCGGCTGAAGCCGTATGTATCTTGACTCCACGGAATCCCCACTCTTTTGCCTGTTCCATCTTTTCAAATGTCTCTTTTTTATCAGCCTTTACGTTACACCCGGCTGTGGCAGTGAATCTTCCCGGATACTTATCAAGGAACTCTTCCTTAATGTATTCACTGGGACAATGCCAAACTAACTGAGTCAGTTTCCCATCAGGGCCGGGATAGGGATCAGTTATAGTGTCCATACCCATGAGGTTAGCTGTTTCAACCCCACATTCGTCCATAAGGTCAACCCATGTTTGAGCGGAAAACTCAGGAATGTCATCAGGTGTTTCAATAGGCTTCATTGGATTGGGATCGCCCAGGGCCATGCGCATAAATGCCTGTGTATGTGATGTTACACCTTCCTTTGCCTGCCATAAACGAAAATAACCCGGGCGGTCCTCAATGCCCTTCCTTTCCCAACCGGGATGGATATGACTATCAAATACTTTAAGGCCAAATAACGGATAATTAACTTTTTCTGCCATATTCTTTCTCCTTTTTATGATATTGTAATTATTATTAAAAATTATCTATTCCCCAAATAATGGGAAATGAGCAATGATAAAAAATCATTTTATATTTCTTCAATAATTTCATCAAAGTGCTCATTATTTAAATGATATGGATTAATTACAATACCCCTTATATTTGTCAATAATAATGCTTTTTTATTTTTATTTTGATATTTACATTTTAGAATAATTTACAATCAACGTGTCGCTTGCATTTTCATTATAATG
>JBHPHB010000250.1:0-2151 GCA_042569985.1 Spirochaetota bacterium
AGCAATACATCATGATAGCAATACATCATGATAGCAATACATCATGATAGCAATACATCATGATAGCAATACATCATGATAGCAATACATCATGATAGCAAGTCATCATGCTAGCAAGTCATCATGCTAGCATATAACTCCTATTACTATCAACTGCCCTCCCCTATTAAACCGGCACAACGAGTATTTATGCCGGCTTTTTGGGGAGTTGTTTTGGGAACAGTTTTGGGCAAAAACAACCTATGTATTTTTTAAACTTTATTCTCCCGTTAAAAAACTACAAATTCACCATGTAGTAGCGAATCCCCTGTTGATTTATAATTAAATCAGGAATCGGTCTCTTAACGAGTGTACCTTCTCTGATAAGAAAATCAAGATAAACTTTATATTTAGAACCACTCTGATTCGTGTAACCGATACCTTCCAGTATATTCCATAAGACCTTCTTGTAATAATCAGATAGTCCATTTTTTAACACATACTTTTCCCCTGTTGAATCAAGCCTGTAGCTCCTGAAAAAAAATTCCTCCAATAATGAGTTTCCAATCTTTTCAATTATATCCTTTTGAAATTTACCTACAGGCTTTCTCAACGGCACATGACTGCTGATCCATCTTGATAACATCGAATAAGGAATCGGAGTGAGTCCATCAAATAATTTTTCATCAATATTTGGGAAAATTGCATTTAAATGGGAAACACTCTTTCGACTGGTTAACATAAATGTTTCTTTCCACCAATAAATATTTTCCATTAAATCAACGAGCTTTTCTTTTCGGTTTTTTGTAAAGGGCGATTTTGATGCAATTCTTTGTATCTTAGCCCTTTTCGTTGGCGGAAAATATTTATCTTTATCATCCTTTTCTTCCCCTTTTTCTGATAAATTTAACAAAACTTGTAAAGCATATGTATATTCATATGAAGCCCTACCTAACTCTTTATCCGTTGTTAATTTTTCAACTTTTTCTTTTTCATCCATATCAGAAGATATCAGTTCGACTACTTTTGAAAATTTATCTGATTGTTCTTCAATAATAACATCGAATATTTTCATAATTACATTTTTTGATGAATGATTTTTCATTTTCATCCTCCTGGTTTGTTTAATATCTATATCAATTAACAAAAACACACTTTCAACTGCACAGTTATCCTAAGATAAATATTTAATTCACGTATGTTATCATCAATACGTTGGATGATGATATTCACTTAACATAACAGTATCGACCCGACTCCCCATGACGCAGCTGCTTAAAATTAATCATGCTGAAACCCGGTAGGTCAATTCAGAATACAATGTTTAGCTTGCCAGCATAACCGGTTTTTGAAAAGAACCGATTGAAACTTTCTGCCCCTTTCTCTTTACTGAGGCACCTTTCTAAGCTGCGACACTATTTTTTCAATGCCCTTACCTTTCTAAGCTGAGCCATCTTCATTGCTGATTAGGCCACCCGGCCGGGTTATACCATTACAATAAGATCTTTTAAATATTATTATAACAGGTGGAACAAAAATTAACAGATACCGGCTGAATCGTTCTTGCATTCTGAATGTATCTTTCAATTTTACATTGTATTTCACCTCCTTTTTTGTTAGCAATTTTTCTTCAATAAAATATGTTCCTATTTATTAGTGCGATCTGCTGATCCTTAATGACCTAAAATGGTGAATTTTTCAGTTGAGATAGGGATTTTAGTTAACGTTTTGCAGATTACGTTCAGGTATTTTGGAGTAAATTGGAATTTTTTTGATTGGGAGGGTAAAAAATGTGTCCAATTCGAGCACAAAAGTCATTAAGTAATAGAAAGAGAAATAAATATTTAAGGAGGTATAAGAAAATGGAAGAAATATTTTATCGCAAAAGGGATGTACTAAGTTATATCATAGACTTGAATCCTTACTTCCCCGCTCATATTCTGGAATTCCTGTATGGGAAAATTATGGAACTAGCAGATGGTAAACAACTCACAAAGAAATTTGTGAAGCATGCTGTCGACTACGGCAGGCTGCTTACCGATAACCCCGATGCTTACTAAAGCCCTGCATTTCTTTTGTTTTGTGCGAAGTCTGGAAAACACAATTATGATAATATACCATATATGGTTTCTACATCAGAATTAGATAATACTGGTTTGAAATATTTAATAT
>JBHPHB010000251.1:0-2151 GCA_042569985.1 Spirochaetota bacterium
CAACAGAGTATAACGGCACAATAGCTGTAACAGGCGACAATACAACGGTTACAATAAAGGCAATTGCGGTTGTCGATGGCATGGATAACAGTGATAAGGCAACTGCAACATACACAATAGATTACGGGTCCGTTTCAACGCCATATTTTGATACTGTTGGAGGCACTCATAACCAGGACCTTAGTGTTCAGATTTTCTGTTCGACCAGCGGAAGCACAATCTACTATACAAAAGACGGAACTGATCCAACAACAGATTCAACAGAGTATAACGGCACAATAGCTGTAACAGGCGACAATACAACGGTTACAATCAGAGCCATTGCAGTTAAAAACGGAATGGATATCAGCGCCGAGGCAAGTGCTGAATATAAAATAGACTATCCGAAAATTGCAGCACTTGAATTTGTTCCCGGTGGAGGTACATTTGATGATGACATTGTTGTTGAAATAAAAACTACTACAACTGAGGTTGTAATACGCTATACAAAAGACGGAACTGATCCAACAGATTTGTCAGATGTATATGAGGATCCAATACCTGTAACAGGCGACAATACAACGGTTACAATCAGAGCCTTTGCAACCAAGGGGGGCATGAAAGACAGTGATATCAAAACAGAGAATTATGTAATAGATTATAACAGGGTATCCACACCCCAGTTTAGCCCTGTTAGCGGCACTTATAACGAGGATATTAATGTAACAATATCATGCTCAACCTACGGAGCTACAATTCACTATACAACTAACAAAAGTGTTCCTACAACAGATTCAACAGAATATACAGTGCCAATACCTGTTGCAGGAGATGGGAATAATATGACAATCAGGGCTATTGCGGTATATGGAACCATGAATGACAGCAGTATTGCTACATCCGAATATTCAATAGATTATCTTGATATTCCCGATGTTTCTGCTGAAGATGGTAAATCTGTTGATAATGTAGAAATTAAATGGAATGTTATCCTTGGGGCAACAGGATACTATGTGTACCGTAATACAAGCGATACAACAGTGGGAGCTGATAATCTTAATGATGTTCTTAATTCAGGTTTACCAATATTAGGTGATACCTTTTATGATAATACTGCAATTCCCGGAACCCTATTCTATTACTGGGTAAGGGCATATAATGAATCAACTGGATCTTTTAGTGGCTATAGCGACAGCAATACAGGCTACAGGCAACTTTCCACACCAAAAGTGACGGCTACGAATGGCACATCAACTTCAGAGGTAACAGTTTCATGGGGCACCATAGAAGGAGCGACAGGATACTATGTGTACCGCAATACAAGCGATTCAACAGAAGGAGCTGATGTTCTAAATGATAATTCTCCTGTATCCGAAACATCTTATGATGATATTGACGCAGATGCAGGGACATTGTACTATTACTGGGTAATAGCACATGATTCCGATCCAAATCACAATAGCAGCTATAGCACTGTCACTACTGGACATAAAAGGCTATCCACGCCCAGCGTGACTGCAACGGATGGAACTATAATCGCACATGTTTATGTTGACTGGGATGTCATACCCGGAGCGGATTCATACACTGTTTCCCGCAGGACAAGCCCTGCTGGCTTACCAACAACTCTAACATCATCTACTTCGGCAACATCATTTAACGATACAAGTGCTAATGCAGGAACTCTGTACTATTACAATGTAATAGCGCATAATACATCAGGATTTGACAGCTATAGCGGAAGCGATACAGGCTTTAAAGATCTGGATGTGCCTACTGTAACGGCTACGAGTGGTGCATATCTTACGCATGTTTATGTTGACTGGGACGTCATTCCGGGGGCAACTGGATACATGGTGTACCGAAATACAAGCAATACCATAACAGGCGCAATAAATCGAACACCTTCGGGGACTACACTGACACATTATAGTGATACAGGCGCTGTACCTGGAACTCAGTACTACTTCTTCGTAAGGGCCGGCGACGACTCTCCTGGTCAGTTTAGTGAATACAGTCCAGGCATTGGTGGTTACAGGTCTCTGTCGGCACCTACAGGTTTATCGGTTTCAGCTTGTACTACGAATGATTATATTTGGGTTGGATGGAATAGCACGCACACAACAGAGGATGTAGACCGATATTATTTATACCGGAATGATGAAGATATAT
>JBHPHB010000252.1:0-2150 GCA_042569985.1 Spirochaetota bacterium
CAATAATATTGTTAAATTGGAAAAAAAACTTGAAATTATTTGAAATTTTATTAAATTTATACTGAATAGATATATATGTCACATTTAAATCTGTTCATAGGCATGAGTTATGCTTATGTTTCATAGTAAATAAGAAAAATGAATATAAAGGATAATATACCATTGGGGAGGAAAAAAAATGAAAATTAAATTTGCAATATTAACAATGCTTATAGCATCATTCGTGGTCTCTTGTTATGACAGCAGCGGAAAAGCAATTGTCAACATCAGTCACATAAATAATGCCGTAATAAGCGGAACCGTGGGAAACAACGAAGTATATGGCGAAAATCAATATCCCGAGGGTATTGAAGCAATAGAAGTATCAGTATACAACAATGGCCTTCAGACTCCAAGCAACCTCATATATCAGAAAATATTTTCTAAAAACACAAAGGTTGCCAAAGTTGAGGTTAAGCCAGGGCCAAACCTGGTTATAGTCGTTAATGTTCTCAATGCTGATGGTGAAGTTATCTACACGGGTAATTCCGGAGTTGTGGAATTGATAGCCGGCGCGCTCAATGAAGTGACCATATTTCTTACAAATACAACAAAAGTACTAAAAACAATCATGCTTAATACAAGTGGAACTTCGTATGGACTGGTTCCAGATAATTATAGAGTTACCGTGATTCCATCAACATCCTATATTTTTGCTGACATCGATAATATCAAACTGACTTGTGATGATGTTGTTGACAGCGATGTCTACATCAACACTTCCCCTGTTGGCGGACTGGTGACCGACCTGGAACTTCAGCAGGGTTCCATGAATTATCTCATCGCATGGAGAGTATCACAGGGTGGTCTTGAGCCATATGCAGGTGATATAATTGAAATTGGTAAAGCAATTATAAGAAATACAGATACTACAGTGGATATGGAAATGTATAACTGTGTTGATGAATGGAATACTCCAGGAGTTTTTGAACCACATAATAATTGTTTATGTAGTCCATAAAAAGCTAATTTATAAAAACGATAACAAAAAAAGAGCTCATTTTCCAATGAGCTCTTTTTTTTATTATATCTTAAATAATTTAAATCGATTTTCTGCTTTCTATATTTCTCCACTAAAGCCGAATTGTGCAGTAAATGAATCTGTAATACTGGAGAGGTCCACCGCAGCTTCAAGGTGAATCTTAAATGTCATAATATTTATCTGGAGCCCTAAAACCCACCTTGGAATGGCCCACTGGGGATAAAACTTGTACCTTGATTCCATTACGGCATCGGCAACCTTATTACCGGGCCCTACAATAGGCACTGCAGCCCCTAAGGGATCATAATAAACCTGCTCATTATTTGTCATAACACCGGTGGCATTTGTCTTAAATTCAACAAATCCCGCGTTAAAACTCACAGAAGGTCCCGTGTAAAAGCTTAACACATGAAATATATCAGCATAAGCAAATATTTCAGGTGTAACTGAAATAATATTACCGTTCATTACAACTGCGCCTGTCCCGGTACTGTGAATACTTAAATTCTGATCTTCTGAAGTATAGGGAGGCAATACATCTCCAGGATCCCTTATTGTAAAAAGCAGGTCATCATCATTATCGTATTTAATCTTCATATTAAATTTATTATTCATGTAGTCCAGGCCAAGGCCGGCTGTAACCCCCCCAAAATCGAATACATATTTCAGGATTTTTATCTTCTTTACAATATTGTACCTTGCCTTGAGCCCAAAGGAATATGTGAAAACATCATTCATCTTTGTCTTAAACTTATTGCCCGAAAAGGAATAGGTAGTGGGGATCTTGTAAAACCAGCCCACATTCATAAAAAAGAACTTTATAGTAACATCAAGCCTGTCGGTAAGGCCCGTGCCGATGTGAAAACCCATATTTGCACCAAAACCCATCGACGCGGGATCATCGTCTATGTCAAAACCCTTAATTCTTTCATACTTGTGGACAGAACCGCCTATAGCCCAGCCAAGTTCCAAAACGGGAAAGGGCTTTAAGATCGCCTTGCCGTTAGGATATCCCAGCGGGTTTGCCAGGGCCATGCCCGTACCGAAAATATCCTTGTTTGATTTATATATATCGTCGGGAATATTCCTGTAGCTATTACCCACATTTTCATCAATTTCTATTGCTCCC
>JBHPHB010000253.1:0-2137 GCA_042569985.1 Spirochaetota bacterium
AAATCACACAATACCAATTATATACTGCCACAATCACTGACATTATCCATCAGTAAATCCATTGCGTGGGGAATTGCCTTTTCGATGAACATCAGGTTTTCACGTACAGCCTGAATTGAACATGTGTTTGAAACCCATTTTATGTCCCCATTTCTATGAATTATTCTGTGTTCAATTATAGCAGGCTTCATGTTTTGATCCAGGTTTTTATAAAAATTATATACAAGCTCTTTGTCATCATCGTAAACGTTTTGCATCCACAAATCTGGATTTTCCATATATTCTTCAGATGTATAACCTGTAATGTCTCTGCAGCGGGGGCTATGGAAAGTTGATGTTAAATCTCCATATATATATTCAGTGCTGTATATATATTCTAAAACATTGTTTATAACATTCCTGAACCTGTCTTCACTTTCAATGAGGGCCTTTTCAGCTAGTTTACGTTCATTTTCTGTATTTTTCCAATGATCGATTTGGTTTTGTGCTTCATTAAGCCTATGTGTTAATTCATCTAACTTCTTTTGAGTAGACTGCAGTTGTTTGAGCAATTCACTTTTTGTTTTGTTTTTATTATCCATCTTAATATGCTTTTAAAAGGGAATATTTTTAGAGTAATTATAAAATCATAACATGTCAAGATATAATAATATTTTTAATAAATATATAACAAATGAAAAATCGAGTCAAAAATCATTTAAAATATATAATACGGCATTTCATGGAGGGTATTGTCAGTATTGAATGAAAGATGAGATAATTAAAAATCCAGAATAGAATTTACTGATTCATTTAATTCTTTTAATGCCTTAACAGCTGCATCATCAAATTTTAAATCATCATATTTTTTATAAGCATAATTAATTGCGCTTGAGGAATTTATTCTATGGATAAGGTAATTTGGAGACTCCTTTAATATGTTCAGGATAGCATTCATATCTCCGCCCTGTGAGCCTACCCCCGGTATTAGTAAGGGGATGTCTTTTTTTGAACTGTTAAAAATATTTATAATACTTGATAGCTCTTCTGGATAAGTAGCTCCGGCAACTGACCCGATACCGGGATGATACCATTTTAATAATCTTTTTGCCATGTAAAGGTAAAGTGGCTCGTCATTTACGGAAATGTCCTGGATCTCTGCGGAGCTTTTATTTGAGGTTTTGGTCAGAATATAATAACCTTTGTCGGGATAATTTTCTATAAACGGTGATATGGAATCATATCCCAGATAGGGAGATAGAGTTACAGCATCTGCATTGAAAAAATCAAAAGCCTCCTTTGCATATGCCCTTGCAGTTTTCCCAATGTCACCCCTTTTAAAATCAAGTATTATTGGCAGGCCTGCTTCCTTGTAAATATTTATTACTGTAATTAATGCTTCTATGCCATCAATACCATATTGTGCATAAAATGCATAATTTGGTTTAACTGCAGAAGGGTATATCCCTGTTTGGATAATTTTATTTAAAAGGGCCGTATAGAACTCGATTATTTGTTCTTTCGGTTTACCATTTATTGGTATGTCCTCAATTACAGGATCAAGGCCCAGGCAGATGATACTGCTGAATTGTTTAGCTGTTTTATTGAGTATATCGATATAATTCATTATCTTACCTGCAATAGTTATTTGAATGATTCTAAATGGTCATTGTAAATTTTAAAATTAATTTTATCAAAAAGTACAAAAGTAACATTAATTGGATAGTTGTGTTCATCAATAAATTCAAGGACTGTTTTTATGGCTATTTCACATGCCTCTTCTTTTGGATATCCATATACTCCCGCTGATATTGCCGGAAAGGAAATCGATTTAATTTTATTATCCCGTGCAATGAGAAGAGAATTTTTATATGAATTTATAAGTATTTCTTTTTCACCGCTTGTACCATCCCTGTAGATTGGTCCCGGGGTGTGTATAACATACCTGGCTTTTAAATTATAACCCCGGGTAATTCTTGCTTCACCGTGTTCACAGCCACCCAGTGTTTTACATTCTTTAAGCAATTCATGCCCTGCTGCACTATGAATTGCACCATCAACTCCACCTCCACCAAGGAGTGATGGATTAGCGGCATTTACAATTGCATCAGTTGATTCTAAAGTAATATCGCCCTGCTTAACATGAATGTATTTTAAG
>JBHPHB010000254.1:0-2112 GCA_042569985.1 Spirochaetota bacterium
ATTACATTCTTTTTGATAATTTCTTTTTGAGCTCTTGCTTCTTTCTCTTTAATCTCTTTTTTGCTCTTTTTCTTTTTTCACGACCGTTATATTGCTTTCCCAAAGATATACCTCCTAAAGTTAAAATAGACAAAAAATATTAAAATATATTTTTGTCAACAGATTAATCAATTAATTATATTGACATATCAGTTAGATTTATTTAAATTATTACTAATCTGAAAATTACCAGATTATTTGCCGTGCTAAAAAACTAATTTATTTACAATATGAAAAAGCTTATCATAATTTCCATAATAATCAATATATTATTAATCCCGCAATTTGGATTTTCAGTAAAGTTTGATGAACTGGATAAACCTCCCGAAGGTGCTCACCAGGGACAGATGCTTGTTGGTGCTTTTGTATCATTGGGATCGACCCTGGGCAGCATAATTGATGCTGAAAATGATTTTATAAAAAATAATACATATACTTTTTCTGAAAGTGAAATAACAAAGAGGCTTATGGTTACTCACCTGTCAATAAGTGTTGGAGTGTTATTTGAATATATGCCCATTGATTATCTTGGGGTTAAAACAAAACTTAAAAGTACGTCAATAGTTCAGCGTACGGTTTTTGGGCATCAATTTGAAAACTGGACCAGGGCTCTCTATGTGGATTTTTCATTTAATGTGGGTCCCTCAGTTCATGTTACAAATAGGAAACAGTGGGACTTTACGCTAACACCGGTTATTGGATATGCCGTGGGAGAATTTACGGCGACCCCAATTGCAAATAAACTTATTAAACATGTGGATGATGATGGAATCGCTGATTATGACGGGAGTTCGGGCAAGATAATTCATGGATTTACCTGCGGTGCTGAGTTGAATTTTATAGCTTATTTCAGCGGTGGTTTGTTTATATCTCTGGGTTTCGACTGGACCATGAATATGTTTAATTTTAGTAAGGCCTATAATTTAACAAACCCCATATCGCCTAATGGCCAGTATTTTGAAGGAGGGAAAAATTCAAATCCTCATACTTTAAGTTTTATTATATCTTCGGGCTATGCCTTTTCCAATTAAGTTCTTTCTGTATTTTTTAGCATTCTCATTACACTGAGGGTAACCCATTTATTCTTTATCCCAATGGGGGCCTTCCTGTCATTACCGTAGAGCATTCCCGTTTGTGCATTTTCCAGGTTCCATGAACCATCTGGATTCTGTTTTGACATTATAAGATTAAATGCATCAACAGTTCTGCTGTCTTTGAAATAACCTGCCTCGCTAATGAAGTTCATACCATAGAGGATGTCATATTGATTGAGTACGGGATAACCTAGCAGGCGGAAATCACTATTCCAGAACCTCTTTGGTTTGATCGGTTCATTTTTAGAGTTAAGGTAGAGGCTTCTTTTTAAAAAGAAATTTGCAGCTTTTTTTAATGCTTCATCATGTTTATTCTCATAATGAACAAGTGCCATTGAACAGGCAATTGTTGCATAGAAGCAGCTGTTAATGCAGGTATTACTTTCTCTCTTTAAACCGCTGCCCGACTTATTGAAGAGCATCAATTTAATAATATCACAGGTGCTGCCCAGGGGGCAGTGGAGCCATCCTCCGTCATGTCTCTGGTGTTCCAAAATCCAATGTATGCCCTTTTCGACCCTGTCATCATTATATCCTGCAAGAATTAAATACTTAACCATGTCTCCTGTTCTGCACGCTGCTTCCACTTTTGGTTTCCAGTTTAAAGTAAAACCGCCTGATTCCAACTGGCTTGTTTCTGTAATATATTGAGCCGTCTTATCAACCTGTTCTGTCCTTTTATCCATTCCCATTTCTATCGATTCGGCAAAGTACCACATTGACCCTTTATAATATATATCATAATTATTTTTATTGCCCATAATCCCGCTCGTTCCCGATTTTAAAAGAGTTTGGATCTGTTTCGACTGGAAAATTATATTGTACTCGCGGTCATAATCCTTTTGGACAATATCTCTCAGGGTAAGATATCTTATTATGGGATCATTATTTTCAAGCAGCCATTGAATGGGATTTGTGGTAAGGTATTTTTTTATCATAGTACTATAAATTTTCCTTGAATATAGTATTTTTATTGGCA
>JBHPHB010000255.1:0-2046 GCA_042569985.1 Spirochaetota bacterium
CAAAATCAGAAAAGTGACTATTTTTTTCATTTGATTATCCTATGTAATGTATTAAAATATTAACGAAAGTAACTTACCGACATTTCACCTAACAGTTGATATCTGTATTATTTAATACATATTCTATCTTGAAAATTTTTTGTCAATAAAATATTCTTTACATTAAGGAAACAAAAACCGGAACAAAGTCCCAGCCAACTACTCATAAATGTAGAGGACATTCCTAAAGCAATAAGTCTGACAGTACGCCAGTTTTACATAGTTGAATCGAACAATTCAAGAGCATCGCTTTACGCACAACTGAAATTGTGAATATCCTAGCTTCACCCTTCCTCGCTCAATACTTTTGCTTTCCAGGAATTACTCCCCTAACCCCACCCCTGGGTTCTTTCATGTCGCCGGTATATCTTGGTATTAAATGAATATGTACATGGAATATGGTCTGTCCTGCGGATTCGTTAATGTTTACTCCAACGTTATATCCATCCGGTTTATATTCTTTGTCACAAAGCTGCTTACATTCTTCAACAAGATCAAACAATGAATTTCTTTCATCAATTGTGGAACCAAAATAATTAGAATAATGACGGAATGGGATTATGAGAATGTGTCCTTTATTAACAGGATACTCGTCGTATTTTGCATAGGCAAGTTCATTCTTTAATACAACTTCATCATCAGAGGAACTGCAAAAGGGACATTTTTCAGCCATGGATTATCCTTTCTAAAAGAATGATTTCTTTAATGAATCAACTTTGTTCAATGTTAGATCATACAGATATGATGACAGCTTGTTTTTATCAACTAAATAATCCTTTCCTGTAACTATAAAATGATATTTAACCTGGTTATTAAAAACATCTTTATTTTCAATATTATTCACAATGTTTTTTATAGACTGTTTTAATGTTTTCTTGCCTTCAGGTGTTAACTCTATTATTCTATTTGATTTTGATGAATTACATGTATTGCAAATTGGCAGCATATTCCAGAATTGGTCATTTTTTACTATGCTCCATGGTATTACATGATCTATTGCTGTAAATCTTTTCATATTACAATAAACACAATTGTTAATACCCAAACTCTTAAAATGTTTATGATATATATCGAGGTTCTCCCTAAATGGGTCCGGTATCTCAAGTAATGATAAACCGGTTGGTTTTTCTAAGTTATCATCCGAACACCTTTTATCAGTAAATAATGCCCAGTAGTATAATATCGATTTGTCGAACCAGTAATACATATCATTAACTTCAGTTATATATTCTCCCTTAATAGTTATATAGAAGTTTTCATTTTCAAAAAGCGATTTATAGTTAGATGCATTTTTAATAGCCCTGGGCCCTCTATCAGGAAATCTATAAAAATCAAGTATCTTATCACCATCTCTATGAAATATTTTCCTAGTATGAAACACTGGACCATCGTAGATTATCCTACGGGCCCTATTTATTGTTTTTATTGTTTCCTGGTCCAGCTTGTCGGCCTGTTTAATCCACATAAGTATATCATAAATATGTTTTTTACTGTATGATTTTATTCGCCTATTATTAACCATTGCTTTACTTTTTAGTGTTTCAAGATGGTTGTAAAATTTGAATTGTGAATTTCCCGTTAATTGCTTTGTGTTCAAAAAATGCATAACCCAAAAGTATTGATAAAACTTTTCAACAAAATATACCAATGGAATGTTTACATCTTTATCGTTATCAGGTCCCTTCTCTACAATATAATCAATTATTGCCCTCAGAAAGGCAAACTTGTGACTGCCCGTATTACGACCTTCCGTAAGGATGAGTTGGATTTGTTTTGTTAGGGTTAAGCTTTTGGAGTTCATTTAAATATATTTCAAGATTCTGTTATGTACTCATAAATTGAGTCTTCAACTGGCTGAATCATTTTAAACATTAGTTTTACAACAGAAACTTTTTTGCCTTTGTCATCAACCATAGTTTCTTCTTTAAAACTATCAATCTCTGGTTCTATATCACCCATATAATAAAAATCAGCTCCTTCATCATTATGTTTCTTAATTAATAATGG
>JBHPHB010000256.1:0-2015 GCA_042569985.1 Spirochaetota bacterium
TTTTACTTCAAAATCAGTAAAAAACAAATAATTAAACCGAAATATCCTCTTAAGTAAATACATAATACAAACAAAACTTGAAAAAATCAAAGATATTTGCCAATTACTTCAATAATTTAAACGAGAACACACCTATGTGACATAATAACATCCTCTATATATTATGTCAATTAATTTATTCATTTTTGCAAAATTATTCATATTTTTATAGTATAACAAAACAATCTATCTCCACTCTTCATCAGGAAGAGGCCTGGTAATCTTTCTGACTTTACTCCCCTGAAGTCTCTTATCCCTGACAATTACAATATCCACACGCCTGTTATAGGCTCTGCCCTCGGGTGATTTATTCTTGTCAAGGGGACGAAATTCGCCAAATGCAACTGCCGATAGCCTTTTGGGGCTCACATTCTCCTCTTCAGACAAATACCTGAGAACGTTTACGCTTCTTGCAGATGAAAGCTCCCAATTTGTTTCGTAAGTCCTTTTTGATTTAGTCACTGAAGTAGCTCTGCTATCAGTATGCCCCTCAATCCTGGCAAAATTAGTGAGGCTATTTAAAATTTTACCCACTTTTTTTAAAACAGGGCGCACCTGGCTCTTTAATATTGCGCTCCCTGGATCAAAGAAGGAATCTGCCGTTAGAGATACAACCAGCCCCCTTTCATCCTCAAAAACCCTTACCATCCTGGTGGAAATCTCAGGCTTAAACATTGCAATGGCCTTTCTGACACTTTTTGCAAGTGAACTTCCAACTCTTGTTGACGGAAGATTCAGCATATTTTGTCCCAATTCCTCCAACCTTCCAGCAGAAAGGGAGTAACCTCCCTCAAACATACCCAGGGATCCCCTGAAAGATGAAAGAATGAGGAAAAAATCTTTCCCCTGAATTTCGGCAAAACTAATCATAGTAATAAAGAAAACAAGCAACAGGGTTGTCATGTCGCCATAGGAAACCATCCAACCGGGTGCTCCCTTTTTCTCTTTTTTTCTCCTCTTAATTGCCACTAATCACCAACCTCCTGGGTAATTTCCAGCCTCTGAGAAGGCTCAAGGTAGGCAATTAACTTGTCCCTTACTATCCTGGGGTTATCCCCGGCCTGAATAGATAATGTACCTTCGATCATTATCATCTTCATTAATATCTCTTCATTACCCCTTATTTCAAGCTTATTTGCTATTGGTATAAGAAAACCATTGGCTAGTACTGCACCATAAAGTGTAGTAACAAGCGCCAATGCCATACCCGGGCCAATTGCTGACTTGTCCTCAAGGTTAACCATCATCATGATCAAACCCATCAACGTTCCTATCATACCAAAGGCTGGGGCGAATAAACCCCAATCATCAAAAACCTTTTTACCTTTATCATGACGGCTGATAATATATTCCAGTTCTGTTTCCAAAATTCTGCGAACAAGTTCAGGGTCAGTACCATCAACAACAAGCTGTATCCCCTTTTTGAGAAAATCATCCTCAAGCTCATCAAGGTCATCTTCAAGTGCCAGAAGGCCCTCACGCCTTGCTTTTTCGGAAAAGGAAACCAGCGTAATTATCATCTCTTTAGGGTTTAAAATGGGAGCAAAAAAGGCATAACGCATAACTCTTGGAAGTCCCATTATATATGTAAAAGGGTTTGATGAAAGTATTGCTCCAAAAGACCCTCCAACTGTAATAAGAATTGATGCGGGATCGAAAAAAAGCAGAAAACTTCCGCCGGCTGCGATAATACCAATCAGAAGACAAACAAATGTTACTACTATGCCTACAATTGTTGCAATATCCATAAAAAACTCCGTTTCTATTTAATCAGGTATATTGAAACCCATTCACATCTATTTTACACATCGGAAACTCGAAAAAATATATAGATGGATTTTTTTTTAATCTAATATAATAATTAATAAAACCAGGCAACATGCTGCCTATTAATAATTTCGGCAAATTGATTAAATTACAAAATTTAAATTTACAATTTATGTATAATTTTAATAAAGATTCTCCATTTTCAAAAA
>JBHPHB010000257.1:0-2012 GCA_042569985.1 Spirochaetota bacterium
GTGGCAGGCCTTAAATTCAAAACTTACAAGGTAGATAAAAATACGCTAAAATATTTTCCCGATTTAAAGAAAAACTCAATTTACAAATTTAATTATCTTGTTCGGGTTTTTAGAGGAACAAGATAAGAAAGATTAAACAACCCCTTTTTTAAAGAGCCCCATAAGGAGGCTCTTTTTTTTATCATATAAAAAAAGTGAATCTATATATGTTACTCTGAGCAAACATTGTAAAACCCCCAAAATTATTGACAAATCATTCGGTTTATAAAAAATCTTTATAAAATTGAAATTAAGAGTATTTTTCAATATAGTTTAGCCGGGTTATAGGGAAATTTATGGATATTGCAGTAACAGGTGCCAGCGGTCATATCGGTGCAAATCTTATAAGGGAGCTCCTTTCACAGGGAAGATCCATCAGGGTTCTTCTAAAAGACGATGCCAGGGCTTTTGAAGGGCTTGATATAGAGGTTATACAGGGGGATATTCTTGATCCGGAATCATTACTGAAGCTTTTCAATGGTGTCAATATAGCATATCACCTTGCCGGGAAAATTTCAATTATCAGCTCAGAGCAAGATGATGTATTTCAAACTAATATCAAGGGCACACAAAATGTTGTAGAAGCATGCATTAAGTGCGGCATTAAGCGCCTCGTTTACTTCAGTTCCCTCCAGGCATTTTGTTCAGATCCTGTTAATGAAATAATAACTGAAAACAGGGAATTTGTCTGCAATAATGATTTTTGTTATGACTGGTCCAAGGCTGCCGCCCAGCATGAAGTTCAAAAGGGGATAAGAAACGGGCTTGACGCTGTAATAGTCAATCCTGCGGGTGTTGTCGGCCCAAATGACTTCAAACCTTCCAGTATCGGCCGGGTCCTTCTTGATATCTACAATAATCGGATGCCTGCTCTTGTAGAAGGGGGGTATAATTGGGTTGATGTAAGAGATGTCGTTAAAGGCGCAATTACAGCTGAAAAGAAAGGTAGAAATGGTGAATGCTATCTATTGTCGGGACACTGGAAAGAAATACGTGAAATTGCAGAAATAATTACACTGGTTACCGGAAAAAAGACTCCCCGGCTCATTGCACCGACATGGCTAAGCAAGTATGCATCATATTTCGCCGTAGCATACTCGAAAATAATAAATAAAAAACCAAAGTTTACACCTTATGCAATTAAAAGGCTTAAAACACACCGTCATATATCTCACTCAAAGGCAACCAAAGAACTGGGCTTTATACCACGACCATTTGAAGAAACCATTAAAGATACCCTCATGTGGTTTAAAGAAAACCGGAGGGTCTAATTAATTTGCTATCTTACCAGTATTAAGCCAACTTTCCGCTTTTTAATTTACTCTGAGCAAGAATATTCCAAATATTATGCATTCTATTTTTTTTTACTCTGAGCAGTACTTTTTTTTCTCATTCTCGTTCCTCATTCGTTTATACTGTATAAGCTTAAACATATTGGAGGATGAAATGTCAAATAAGCCCAGGGTATGCAAACCAAATTTAACTTACCATGTATTTTCAAGATGTGTAGACAATAAAAACTTGATGAAACATAAACATATGAAAGATTTGATGCTATCAGTTATCAATATGGCATTAAAAAAATACAAATTCAATCTGTCATCATACATAATTCTTGATAATCACTTCCATTTTTTCATTAAAACTGTAAAAGATGGTGCTACAATATCAATAATTATGCAATTTATTAAATCACAATATGCCAGAAAGTACAATAAGAGAATGAACAGAATTGGGCCATTTTGGAATGAGAGATTTGGTGACACCATTATTGAAAATACAAAAGAGCCTGAATTTCTATTTCATTGGATTACTTTATATATTGCCTATAATTCAGTCCGTAAAGGTTATGTGAATGATCCCAGAGATTATAAATATTGCAGTATAAATTTTTACCTGGATAAGGAATATAAACCACCTGTTAAAATTACACGTCATAAATATTTTGAAAATCTCGGAAATACATTTGATGA